>JAFASN010000103.1 GCA_019244415.1 Verrucomicrobiota bacterium
CGCGCGGCCGGTACGCCACTCGATTCGCGGGTGGCAGGCGCGGAGGCATGCAGAAAAAGCGATCAGCCTCATCGAGGCGCAACAATGGAGCGCCGCGCGAGATGAAGCGACGGCCGCTTACCAGCTTCAGCCACGCGAGCCCAAGGCGGTGCGAGCTGTGGCATTGCTGCTTTCGCGCGCCGGGCAGGCTGACGGGCTCGAGTTCTGGAAAAGCTTGGCTGATCTCACTCCGCTCACGCCTGACGATTTGCGCGAAGAAGCCCGGCTCGCCTTGCGGGTGAACGACGTCGCGCGAGCGAGTGATGCTGCCCGGCAGTTGATGAGTACGAGCGCGCCCGCGCCCGGCGATTGCCTCATCGCGGCCGAGGTTGCCTTGCGCAAAGAATCGTTCACTGATGCGCATCAACTCGCAGAGCGCGTGTTGTCGCACGATCGCGCGTCGCGGCGAGAGCGGCTACAGGCCATCGTACTCCTGGCGAACATCAGCGCTCCGGCGAAGCTGGACGCCACGGAAGTGGATCATCTCCTCGCCGAATTGAGCAAAGGCAGCGATGAGATTTCCCTCGACGCGCTCGTCGTTTTGGCGGAGAGAGCGCTCGCCAACCGCTCATCCGCGCCCGCGGGAAACTCGCTCGCGCAAATCGCCACCGCAATCGATTCACATCCCCTGGCGAAAGCAGCGCAAAAGCTGATCGCGACCGACTTGGAAATCGCGCAGCGCCCCGAACGACGCGAGCAGATCATTAGCGGCGCGATCGAGCGCTGGAAAAACGCCGGGAACGACTCGCTCGTTGCCCTTGCCGCGTGGCTGTACCGCAATCGTGAGTACGAACGGCTGATCAAAGCGATTCCGCTCGATCGGGCGCTGCAAAGCCGTGAGTTATTCCTTCAGCACGTGGATGCGCTGGCGGCGTTGGGCCGTTGGAATGAGATCCGAAAGATCATCGAGGCGGAACGTTTCCCGCTGGATCCGGTGATCGAGCACATGTACCTGGCGCGCTGCTTTGCCCAGCAAGGCGAGCAAAATGGGGCGGAGAACAACTGGCAGCGCGCGCTTGAGGCTGCGGCTGGTGATCCGGCCAAGCTTCTCATGCTCGGCGAGTACGCGGAAAAAAATGACGCCCTTGAGGTCGCGCGGAAAGCCTTTTCCGCCGCCTGCGCGGCAGCGCCGAAGCTGCGCGCTGCACAACAGGGCCGGCTCCGCGTTGCGTACCGCAAGCGCGACACGGGCGAAATTCGCGCCGTACTTTCGGACCTGCTGAGAATCTGGCCAAATGATCCCGCTGTGCAGAATGACGCCGCCTACATTCGCCTGCTGCAACTGCCGAATGATGAGCCTGCCAATCCCGAGTTAAACAAGATCGAGGCCGAAGCAGAGCGGCTGGTGTCGCAGGAGCCGCAAAGCCTGCCCCACCGCACGCTACTCGCGCTGGCCCGGCTGAAACAAGGCCGGCCCGAGGCCGCGCTGGCCGTTTACGACGGGATCAAGGTCGCGCCGAACGCCGCGTCCTCTTCAGCCGTGGCCGTGCATGCCGCGGTGCTGAACGCGACCGGGCACCCGAGCGAAGCTCACGCTGAGATCAGCCGCGTCCGAGCTGGCCAGTTATTACCGGAAGAAGAAGCGGGCACGGCAAATTTGCACAATCCCGAGCATTAGATTGTCGGGCAGTATTGGCTCGGAATGCGGCGCGCGCGCAATCCTGTACTCGAAAGGTCAGAGTACATGCTCAAGTAAGTCCGCCAGCCGCCAACCTGCCTTGTGCAATTCTGTTTTCACCACGCCCGTTGCCCAATCCAGGTAGCCGCTGCCGATTTCGCGCGCCTCTCCTTTGGCAAAGGCGTGGCCATCGCGTTCCTCGCGATGCACGTGCTCGAAGCGCACGCGGGCGTGCGCCTCACGCGCAACCGGCAGAATTTCGTCCGCCCATTTCTCCGCCCATGTTTTTGGGTCGCCCGCTGTGCGCCAGCTCCGTGCTTCTGTCGCCGTTAAATCGGCGAGTAATTTTTCCCGTGCCGGTTCATAGATCGCAGCGCGTTTCTCTTTCGGCAGCTCATCGGGAGTGGCAATGACGAGATTGCGTACCGCATCTACATCCCAGAAGGCGTGAAAAGAGTGGAAGTAGTGCCGCGGCCGCAGGGCGGTGGCGCTCTGCACCAGGCTTAAGGTGTTGCCGCCTTCATCGGCCAGCGCCGGCACTCCGCGATCTGGATCCACCGGCTGGCCGCTTTCGCTGAAGTACTCAGCGCCGACATGCAGCGGCTGATGGATGTCGCCCACTAAGTGCGCGAGCAAAATGAGCGCGACCGGCTTTGTGATCTTGCGCGCGTTATTCTCAGCAATTTCGCCGCGCAGAACGCCGATGCAGTACGGGATCACATGCACCACATCCCAGGGACCGCGCCCCACTTTGCCATCGCTGTACTTTTCCGCGTCAGCCACGGGCACATCGGTGTAGTGGAACCAGTGATGCGATGGCGTGATCTCGTTAGCTCCCGGACCGGGCGGATTTGCTTTTGAGAACTCGCGAAGCTGCTCCTCGATGCGCGGCGTCTTCGGATAATGGGGAAAGGCGCTGAGGTCAGCCGCGCCAGTTTTGTCCCACGATTTGATTTCATCCGGGATGGTAGCGGCTCGCCGAAGCGTCATGCCGTCGAGCAGCATGCGTACTTTCGCCTCCGTGGCAGTGCCGGCGAGTTTTTTGTCTGCAATCTCACCCACGATCTCATGCCCAAGCGGACCGTAGGCGAGTGACGACAGCGGCAGGAAGGCGATGACGAGAAGGATGCGAGCGAACACGGCGCGTACTTTAGCTAGCATCGCGCGTGCGTGTACTCAGTTTTTCCACCAGCGCGGCGTTCGCCGCTGAGCTAAACTCCGGGAAGCGTTCTCCCGCAATCGCGCCGATGCACAAGAACAACTCGATTATTATGCACGCACCGCGCGCGCAAATTTTCGAGGCGGCGGCGAACCTCGAGCTCTGGCCGAAATTTTTGCCGCACTATCGCTACATTCGTTATCTCGAGCGCGGGCCCGAGCGCAACGTCGTCATCATGGCGGCGAAACGTTCCGGTATTCCCATCTCGTGGACGTCGGAAGAAATCATCGATCGCGAGAAAATGGAGGTACGCTTTCATCACCTGAAAGCGTTCACCAGAGGCATGCGGGTGGTCTGGACGTTCCAGGAAACGCCCGCTGGTGTACTTGTGGAAATTGCGCACGATCTCGCGTTTCGCGTGCCGCCGCTCGCGCCGGCCGCCGACGCCATCATCGGCGACTTTTTCATTCACCACATCGCGAACCAGACGCTTCAATGCATGAAACTTCACGTCGAGGCGCGAAGCTAAGCGATGCCTGCACATGAGCGCCGACGTTGTGTCGTGACCGGCCTCGGCCCGATCACGTGTATCGGGCGCGGCAGGCAGAATTTTTGGCGCGGCATCCTGGCGGAGCGCAGCGGAATCAGGCGCGTCGCGGCGTTTGACACTTCGGCCTTCAACGCACATTGCGCCGGTGAAATTCCCGATTGGAGTCCCGAGGAATTTTTCCCGCCGCATCGCCTGAAACGGCTCGACCGCTACGCGCAGTTCGCCGTCGCCTCGGCCAAACTCGCCCTCGATGATGCGCAGCTTGAGTACGGTCTTGAACGCCCACAAGCGCGTGTCGGCGTTAGCTTCGGCACTGCGCTCGGCGGAATCTCGAACGCGGAAGATCAGCATGGTTATTTCCTGAAGAAAGGTGCGCGCGGGGTGAATCCGACGCTTGCGCTGCAAGTGTTCGGCGGCTCGGCGCATTCAAACATCGCCATCGAGTTTGGCTTTCGTGGCGTTGGCACTACCAACTCGAATAGTTGCGCGAGCGGCACCGTCGCGGTCGGCGAAGCGATGCGCTACATCCGCGATGACTTTGCCGATGTCATCATCGCGGGCGGAGCCGAAGCGCCACTGAGTCCGCTCACCTTCGGCGCGTTTTCTATCATCAAGACGATGAGCATGTGGAAAGGCGCGCCGGAATTCTCCTGCCGCCCGTTTGATAAACTGCGCGACGGTTTTGTCATGGGCGAAGGCGCGGCGTCGCTGGTCATCGAAGAGCTGGAGCACGCACGCGTGCGCGGCGCGAAGATTTATGCCGAGCTACTCGGTTACAGTCTGAACAACGACGCCTTTCACATGACCACACCGCTCCCAGGCGCCGAGTCGTGCATTCGCGCGATGCGAACAGCGCTGGCCGACGCGCGGCTCGCGCCGGAGCAAATCGATTACATCAATGCGCACGGCAGCTCGACGCAGCTGAACGACGCCACCGAGACTCTCGCGATCAAAGAAGTATTCGGCGAACACGCGCGCAAAATCCCGGTCAGCGGAACGAAACCGTTCACTGCCCATCCTCTTGGCGCGACGGGCGCGATCGAAGCCACGCTTTGCGCGCTGGCGCTCGAGCATCAGCATGTCCCGCCTACGCTGCATTACGGTAATCCCGATCCGGCGTGCGATCTCGATGTTGTGCCGAATCACGGGCGCTCCGGGAATCTGCGTTACGTCATGAGCAACTCGTTCGGGTTCGGCGGGATTAACGCGTGCGTCGTGCTGGGGAAATTCAGCGCCTGACTTGCGCGTACTAATTACGGTTAGCGGTCCGGCGGTTTGGGCGGAGGCGGCTCAAGCCGAAATTCACGGTGGCGAATTTTGCCGCCGGCATACGCGACGTAAGCGCCGCCGATCAACGTCGCCACCGAGAGCAGCAGCGTGATGATTGTGAGCAGCAAGCCTGAACGCGGCCATTTCCGCGGCAGAAGAATCGCAAGCAGCGACACGAGCGCGAGCGCGTAGCAGTACCAGACGAATACATCAGCGCGGTGGGCGTGTGAAACGAGCCACGCGCTTCCGGCATCATCGGACATCGAGAGTACGCGATCGTAGGCGGCATCGCCGAAATGGGCTGTCGGCCAAGCCGAAGCCGCGGCGATAAAGATGATCACGAGCGCTGTGATGTGAGCTGCTCGATTGCGCAGAAAGAGCGCCACAATCAGAGCGATGAGCCCCAGCGCAACCCCGTAAACCGGCAGCGGATTGATGAGTACGTGGACGTACTCAGGTTGTTGAAGATCGCGCAGGAATGATGGCACTGGCTAAGGGTTGGCGGAGGTGACGGGCGCGGCCGTGTCGGTTTTCGCGATGCGCTGGAGCAAAAGACGCGCGCTGTTCTCGGGCATGTTGAAACGCACGACAATGTCCTGCTCGCGGCGGTCCACGTCAGGTTTGCCGTCGAAGTACGGCAGATCGCTTCCCTCGAAGTACAGCCAGCGGCCGGGATTTGCGGCGACGCCTTTGCTGATTTCATCGGCAAACGCGGCAGAAGACGCTTTGAGTACGAGCCGGGCCTTCACTGGATTTTGCAACGCGACTCCGATGCCGATGATCTCGGACCGTTCAAGCAGCTCGCGGGCGAAGATCGGGTGAAACGCGCGCCCGAGTCCGGCGGGATCGCGCGAGACAAGGCGCAGCGTCGAATCCCGGTCGAGCGCTTGAAAACGATCAAAGAAGTGGCTGTTCAATTGAAGGTCCGCGGCGATGCCCAGACGTACGCGCACGAGCTGGTCCACGCCCGCGGCATTGCCTACGGCGAGGGTTTTCGGGCCAATGCGGGCGACGGTGAAATTCGCGTGCTGCCACACGGGCAGGCCGCTGATCGTGCGTCGCTCAAAATCCTTGTCCTCGGAAATTGTGCGCACGACCGGCGAAACATCATTGCGCGCATCCACTAGCAGAAACTCGCGGTCGTTCGCCGTCTCGGACGTGACCAACGCGCGTGTGATGCGCGCGGTATCGGCTGGGATGCGCAGCCGCGGTGTTTGCGCGGCATCACCGATGAGGCCCGGCCATGTCTGCTGCCAAAAAGGTTCGTTACGCCATTTGCGCGGAAGGTCGTCGCCTTCGAAGCGCTCGGTGTTCAAGGAAAGAATCGCGTCTGTCGTTTGCGGGAGCCATTCACGCCGGGCCGGGGATTGAAACACCAATGGCAAAATGATGGCCAGCAACACGAGCAGCGATGCGAGCACAAAATAAAACCGCCGGAGTTCCTGCTTGTCGATCTGCCCCGAAAGGACCCTCAGCTCCTCCGTATGCGCGACATGGCGCTCGACTGATTGCCGGTGCCGGAGGACATCGTGCAGCAAGTGTGGCGCGTCCGGCGGGGCGATGCCCTCGGTCGCAAGGTGCCGGCCAATGTTGAGATAGGCCGGGTCTTTGCGTTCCTCCACCGTCTGGTGTTGTGCCTGCGCCTCACGCAAGGCTTCCTGGCGCCCGCGCGCTTTCTCGTTCAGCGCGCGATCAGTCGCCTCGTATTGCTCGCGCACACGCGCGATGTTTCGTTCCGCGTTGGCCAGCTCCTCGTCCGCCACCGTGAGCTTTTGTTTCGCCTGATGGCAGGCTTCGACAGCGCCTTCACGGGCGCGCAGGATCTCGCCCCGTTCCGCTGGTAAACGGGCGCGCCTGGCCGCGAGCGATGCCATTCGCGCATCGAGATCTTCGGGCGGCGGAGCTTGCGCCTGCAACGCAGTCACTTCACCCAACAACTCGCGATCGGCGGCGTCGTTTGTACTCAGGCGAGCATCGACTTCTGTCAGCTCGCGCTGGCAGACTGCGGCGGCCTGTTTCGCTTCATTCTGGCGCTGGACGAGCGGTTTCTTTTCCGTCTCGAGCTTCGCCAGCTCATCGGCTTGTGCGCGCGAGTTCGTCTTGCGTTGGTCATCGAGTTGCTTCAGCGCCTCCTGGATTTGAGCGATGCGCGAGGCCACCTCTCTTTGCTCCTGCTCGAGTTTTCTCAGCGCCACGATTTCATTGCGCAGCTCCGGGAAACTGGCCGCCTGCGCAGTGCCTTCACGTCCCAGATGAATCTCCGCGCGTTGCAAAAGGCGGCGCACATGTCGCAACGCCATGCGCGTACGCTGCCGCCGAATCTTCAGTCCAAGCTCACGAACGCCCGTGCCGATGAAACTCACAGCGGAATGCTAGCTGAACCCGCAGTTACACAAAGACGATTTGTCATCCCGAGCGAAGTCGAGGGATCTCGTCGCGCTACACTTCGCCTCGCTTACTTTTGAATGACGTGAATCTCACTCTTCCTCGCGCAGTTTCGCCAGTACGCTGAAATCTTCCAGCGTGGTGATGTCGCCGCTGACGGTCTGGCCGGTCGCGATTTCCTTCAGCAGCCGTCGCATGATTTTTCCGCTGCGCGTCTTTGGCAACGCCTCGGCAAACCGTACTTCGTCCGGTTTCGCGATTGCACCGATCTGGGCGCCGACGTGATCGCGCAGCTCCGTTTTCAGTTCGGCTTTCGGTTTTGCGTCGCCTTTCAACGTGACAAACGCCACCACTGCCTGGCCCTTGATCTCGTCCGGCCGGCCAACCACTGCCGCTTCCGCCACCTTCGCGTGCGCCACAAGCGCGCTCTCGATTTCAGACGTCCCCAGCCGGTGCCCCGCCACATTCAGCACATCATCGATGCGCCCGACGATCCAGAAATAGCCGTCCTTGTCCCGCCGGGCGCCGTCGCCGGTCAGGTACTCGCCCGGGTACTCGCTCCAGTACTGTTTCCGGAAACGTTCGGTGTCGCCGTAGATGGTGCGCAGCATCGATGGCCACGGTTTCCGGATAATTAATTTGCCACCGACATTCGCGCCGACTTCCGCGCCGTGGGCATCCACCACCGCCGCGTCAACGCCGAAAAACGGCAGCGTTGCACTCCCCGGTTTCGTCGGGATCGCGCCCGGGAGCGGCGTGATCATGATGCCGCCCGTTTCTGTTTGCCACCAGGTATCGACAATGGGGCAGCGGCCGCCGCCGATCACGTTGTAGTACCACATCCATGCTTCGGGATTGATCGGCTCGCCTACGGAGCCCAGCAGGCGCAGCGACGAGAGATCGTGCTTTTTCACCCAACTGTCGCCCCAGCGGATGAACGCCCGGATCGCCGTCGGCGCGGTGTAGAGAATGGTGATGCGATTCTCCTCGATCATCCGCCAGAACCGGTCCGGCTCCGGCCAGTTCGGCGCCCCTTCGTACATGAACGTGGTGGCGCCCGCCGCGAGCGGCCCGTAAACCACGTAGCTGTGGCCGGTGACCCACCCCACGTCCGCAGTGCACCAATAAAGGTCGTCTTCGCGCAAATCGAAGACGTACTTCATCGTACTATGAATACCGACGAGATAACCGCCGGCGGTGTGCAAGATGCCTTTTGGTTTTCCGGTCGAGCCGCTGGTGTAAAGAATGTAAAGGGGATGCTCAGCATCGAGCGGCTCCGGCTCGCAGTTCGCCTCCACGTACTCAAGCTCACGATGCCACCAGATGTCACGCCCGGGCTCCATGTGAATTTCGTTCCCGGCGCGGCGGAACACGATCACGCGTTTGACTGACGTGCCGCCACTTAGCGCGTGATCGACGTTGTTTTTAAGCTGCACAATCGCGCCCCGCCGGTGGCTGCCATCCGCGGTAATTAATGCCACCGCACCGCTGTCGCTGATCCGTTCGCGAATGCTTTCCGCGCTGAACCCGCCGAACACAACCGAGTGCACCGCGCCGATCCGCGCGCAGGCCAGCATGGCGACCGCTGCTTCAGGAATGGTGGGCAGATAAATGATGACGCGATCGCCTTTGCCGACGTTGTTTCGCTTAAGTACATTGGCAAAGCGGCAGACTTCCCGGTGAAGCTGCTGGTAAGTGAGGGTGCGTTTCTCGCCCGGTTCGCCTTCCCAGATGATTGCGGCTTTGTTGCGCCTGAAGGTGTGCAGGTGCTGGTCGAGGCAATTCTCTGAGACGTTCAGCTTGCCGCCGACGAACCATTTCGCGAACGGCGATTTCCATTCCAGGACGCGGTCCCATTTCTTTCGCCAGACCAGGTCCTTCGCTTCGCGGGCCCAGAATTTTTCCGGCCGCGCGATCGATTCGCGGTACATTCTTTCGTACTCAGCGAAGCTGGAAATGCGCGCCCGGCGCTTGAATTCAGCCGAAGGTTTGAAGACGCGCTTTTCGATGAGATGCGACTCGATGTTCGTCTCCGCTGGCATCGGACTTAAATATGGCCGCTTACATCGCGGGGCAAGCGACGCAGTGCGGCGCTTGGCGTTTCGCCGAACGGATCGTCAGCTCGGAGAGGTACGCGCCGTTTTTGGTTGCAAGGCTGCGCGCGGCGCTAAACGGTGGCGCCATGCCCGATCACATTTACAAGAAGCTGGAACTCGTTGGCTCTTCGCACGAATCAATCGAAGCAGCGGTGCAGAACGCGCTCACTCGGGCGCAGAAAACGATCCGCAATATGCGCTGGCTGGAACTGGTGGAAACAAGGGCGCACATTGAGGACGGAAGAATCGATCACTGGCAGGTCACGGTGAAGATCGGCTTCACCCTCGAGGGTTAAAGCTGTCCTTTCCCGCCGGCCGACGTATGCGCCGGGCTTAAGTACTTAAGCGTTGCTATTCTTGCTGCACCGCTTCGTACACTTTCGTCGCGCCGTAGATCAGCAGTGCCGGTTTGATCGCGAAAAGAAGCAATCGCGTGAGCGCCCCGAGCAAACGCCCGAGTGGCAGCCGATTCAGAATGAACCCGGCCAGGAGCGCGATAAGTAGCGACTGCGCCGGCTTCTCCTTCACGTATTCCTCAGCCTGGGTCAGGTACTCCCCAAATTGATCCTGCATGGTGGCGAGTCCACGCTGCGCGATATCAGTAGTTTCGTCCATAATTCTGTTTCGATTTACACCGCCGCCGCGCGCGTTCTTTTTCTACGCAGCGCCCCCGCAGGCGAAAGAAGTACCGGTTTCACAATGCCGCCGACTGACACTCATTTACTACCGCAGTGTCAGCCAGACAGTGCTTGCCGCCGAGCCTGGTGAAAATTCCACCGGCAGCGGCTCACGATGAAAGCTGCCCGCCCGCCGCGTCGTTTTGAGGCAGAACCGGCCCATCACCTCCAGCGCTCGCGAGTCGAGATTCGAGCAGTTGGTCGATAGTAAAATCCGCGCCCCGCGTTCCGCCACCTCGAGCGCTGCGATCAAAAGCCGCTCGAAATCAGATTCCACCCGAAAACTTTTTCCACGTCGTACTTTTGAAAACGTGGGAGGATCGAGAATGAGCAGGTCGAACTTTTCGCCCCGGCGCGCGAGGCGAGGAAGCAGCTCGAATACATCGTCTGCGATAAACCGATGCTCCGTGGTGGAGAGACTGTTCAGGGCGAAGTTTACCCGGCCGCGCTCGAGCGACTTGCGTGAAAGATCAATGCTGAGCGTCTTTGCCCCCGCTGCCGCTGCTGCCACGGAGAACGAGCACGTGTAGGCAAAGCAGTTCAGCATATTCTTCGGGCTCGTACTTCGGACGAAACGGCGGTTCTCGCGCTGATCGATGAACAAACCGGCTGAGTACCCGGCCGTGAAATCAACGCCAAAGTGCCAGCCGTGTTCGAGGACAACGCTGCGGCGCTCTGCGTCCGCGTCGCCCAACAGCAGCATGGGCGCGACGCGCTCGGCATTTTCCCGCGGCAGAAAACGCGCGAACATTCGTTTGAGGGAAAACCCCGCGCGTTCTGCCCAGAGGAAATATTCGGTGGTCAGGCGCTCGCGCGTGGCGTCATCGTGGAATGAGACGAGCACGTCGTCGCCATAACGTTCCATCCAGCCGCGACTCGCGCTGCAAAGGCGGTGCGCGTTCGTTTTCTGCTGCTCGAAATGCGCGAGCAGATCGCGTTCGATCCACGTGGTCTTCACATCGTTTGCCTATGCAATTCGCGCGCCGCGCCGCCGCTTGCCGGTTCGACCATGCGCGATACACTCGCGCGTGCAGCACGTCATGGTGCGCGTTCCCGCCAGCACTTCGAACCTCGGACCGGGATTTGATTGCCTCGGCGTAGCTTTGCGCATTTACAACAAAATTGACCTGGCGCGCGGCGCGAGCAGGACATGGTCGCCGATCGTGAACGAGGCCGCAGCGCGTTTTTTCGAAGTGACAGACTGCGCGCCATTTCAGTTTTCGTGCGACATCTCGGGCGATGTGCCAGTCGCGCGCGGCCTCGGCAGCAGCGCGACGCTCCGAGTAGGCGTGCTGCATGGGTTGAACGTACTCACCGGTGCAGAATTGAGGCGTGACGAGCTGTTCGGCATCGCCGCCGAGCTCGAAGGTCACCCGGACAATGCTGCGCCGGCAACCTTCGGCGGGTTTACCGTTACGTGCGGCGCCACGATGCAGCGCTTCCGTGTTTCCTCCGCGCTTAGGTTCGTACTTCTGATCCCCGATTTTGAGATCTCGACCGGTGAAGCTCGAGCGTTGCTTCCAAAAACCGTTCCCCATCCTGATGCCGTGCGGAATGTCTCGCAGACTGCTGCGATCGTGGCCGCATTCGCCTCACATGAGTACAGCAAGCTGCGCGGCTGTTTCCGCGATACGCTGCATCAACCTTATCGTCACAAGCTCGTGCCGTTCCTCGCCGACGTGATCGAAGCCGCCATTAACTCCGGCGCGCTCGGCGCATTCCTCAGCGGGTCCGGGTCAGCCATCTGCGCCGTGACGCTCGATAACCAGCAGGAGATTGCAGACGCGATGCTGCGCGCCTCGCGATCCGATGGCGCCCGGACCTTGATCACGCGAGCCGATAATCATGGCAGCCGGTTGCTCACCTCAAACATCCGATGAGTTCGTTTGAGAATCTCGAGCAATTCGCCATTGACGTGATCCTCGGCCGCCGGCGCGGGTTCCGCGCTGCGCTGCTGCGAGGTCTCCTTTACACGTGTTCGCTCCTCTACGAGCGGGTCGTGCAGTTTCGTCTGTATCTGTACCGCAAACGCATTTTTCGTGAGCGA
>JAFASN010000051.1 GCA_019244415.1 Verrucomicrobiota bacterium
GGCGTTCAACTCAGCCGTACTCAACCCGGGTTATCTGCGCGTGATTTCCTTCAACGCCGCTTGCAGCCGATTCACGTCCACCGGCTTGATCAAATGATCAACAAACCCCGCCGCGCGGCTCTTCTCGACGTCTTCTTCCATTCCGAACCCGCTTAGCGCGATGCCGGGAATGCTTTGCCGCTTCCCGATGTCTCGCATGAGTTCATGGCCGCTCGCATCGGGCAGCCCGATGTCGGTGACGAGCAGGTCGAACTCCCTTCCACGAGCAAGGTGCCGCGCCGTTTCCGCCGTTTCAGCGCAAACCACATCGTAGCCAAGACGCCGCAGAAGAGTACCGAGCGTGTTCACGGTATCGCGATGATCATCGACCAGCAGGATGCGCAGCTTGGTAGCCGCCAAATTCGCCGCGCCGCGTGGTTCGCGCTGCGGCTGCGCCAAAGTCGGAGTCGGCGCTGTCTCTAACGAGATCTGGACGAGAGTGCCATGGCCGCGGCCGGCACTCCGCGCCTCGATGCGGCCGCCGTGCGCACCTAAGATCGCGCGTGCAATTGCCAGGCCGAGGCCCAGCCCACCCTGCCCCGCTTGCACCCGGCGTACTCCTTGTTCGAACGCGTCGAAAATGCGCGGCATGAATTCCGGGTCGATGCCGATGCCATTGTCCCGTACTTCCACTACGATGCGCTCGTCCTCGTTGAACGAGCGGATGCAAATAGCGCCAGCTTCCGCGGTGAATTTGATCGCGTTCTTGATCACATTCCAGAACACCTGCATCAGCCGCGCGTGATCGCCCCGCACGAAGTGCTCGGAAGCATTGAGATCGAGGTCGAGCCGCAGACGTTTGGCTCCGATTTCGCCCCGGAAAATATCGACCGCACTTTGCAGCGTCATGTGCAAATCGATGGTCGCGAGATCGAGGTTAATTTTGCCGCGGGCGATCGCCGAAAGGTCCAGGATGTCGTCAATCAGGCGCGCTTCCAGCTCGACGTTGCGCCGAATGATCTCCACGGTCGTGCGCAAATCGCCATTGCCGTTTCCTTGTTGTTGTTCGAGTAACTCAATGCCGGCGAGTATCGGCGTCAGCGGCGTGCGCAGCTCATGCCCAAGCATCGCGAGGAATTTGTCTTTGGCGCTGTTCGCCGCTTCCGCTTCCACCCGCGCGGCCTGTTCCCGTTGCAATCGCTGTTGTTGTTCTTCCGCGCGCTTGTGGCCAGTGATGTCTCTGAATACGGCCACCGCGCCGTGAATGGCGCCGTGTTCATCGCGTAAAGGACGCGCCGTCACGTCAGCCCAGCTTCCGTCATTTGCGCGCGTGCCATGCCGAATAAAAATGATTTCGCCGTCCACGTTTTCGCCTGCCACGGCACGCGTGGTGGGCGATTCCGCGGCAGGCAGGGGCGTCGTCTTGTCCGCCCGATAAAAGCCGCAATCGCCCGCGCAGTGATCCGGCACATCTTCATCCTGGGCCAGCCCGAGCATTCGGCGCGTGGCGGGATTAGAAAGCAACGAATTGCCGTCGCGATCTACCACGAGAAGGCCGTCGCCCATGTTTGTCACGATCAGGTTCAGTACTTTCGTCTGCTCGATCAGCGCCTCGTTTGCCGCGCGTAGTACCGCCGGCCCGGGAATGCTCAGTGCCGCGGGAATGAGCCGCACCAGCAGAATCGCCGTAGGCACGGAGGCAGCAGCAGTAATCGCTTTGATGATGCCGGAGAGCCAATAGTACGGCTTCCATAACGTGATGACTTCCATCACGTGCGTCATGCCGCAGGCGACGATGAACACGCCGAAACAGACAAACATCCAGTCAAACGGCAGATCACGCCGTTTCCGCACGAAATGAACGAGCGTGAACGGAATGGTGAAGTAGGCGGCGGCGATCAGGACATCCGAAATGAAGTGCAGCCGCATCAGCCCCGGATCCCAGAGATAACAATGCGCATGCGGCATGAATCTCTCGGCATCGAAGAGCTGCGAGAAGAAGTTCATTGGCTTGTACTTGACGTTGCGAGATAATTCCAGCTCACGTGGTCGTGTTACCGGCGGCTTAACATCGAGCAGTTCTTACGCAAATTCCGCGCCACCTTCGCCGCAGAAGCAGCCGTACTTCAGCCCGAGTTACAGCAGGTTGAAAATCGTACTCAGAGCTATTACTTATCCGGATGAAGTTAAAACGGTTTGCCTTACCACTAGCCGCCTTCGCCGGCGCAGCGTTGCTTTCCAGTTGCGAAACCGGGCCACTTGGCGCTCCAGCATCGTACCATGTCGTCGCTCACAAGCCGCACGATCCTTCTAAGGTCGCGGTCAAGGTCTCGCTTTCGAAGGAGAACGTCTATGTCATGGAAGGTAATCGTTGCCTCATGGCTGTAGCATGCACCGTCGGTGTTCCTTCCAAACCAACGCCAAAGGGTAATTTCACCATCTATCGCAAAGAAGAGTTTAAACGCTCCGGCTCCTACGGGTTCCGTGTCGTAGGAAACAACATTGTCCCGTCCGAAGGCCAGGGCGGTCCGGGCCATTACGTCGGCTATCCTATGGGTTACTGGTGTGAGTTCGCGCCCGCGTATGGATTCCACCAGGGGTTCGTCCATCCGGTTCCGCGCTCGCACGGCTGCATTCGTTTGCACGGGGAAGCGGCTCCAAAGTTTTTCGCGCTGGTGCACAACGGCACGCCGGTGAACATCGCCAACACACAACCCGAAGACGCGACCATCGGACCTACGGTGCAGCGCGTTGATGATTCTAAAACGCCTGATCCCGATCCGCGCGTCATGATTAGCTCAGCGGCATTCGAGAAACCGAGCGGGCCGCTGCTAACGGACTGATTGCCCGCGGCGCTGCGCCGCCCAACTTTGTGACCACGAATCTGATCTCCAGCGGCACCAGCGCGCGCGAGAAGGTCAATCTGCGCCGGCCCGATGTCATGGCCGCGGTGCAGGAGCAGGTCGAGTCGCATTATCGCAGCGACATCGTGGACAAGGTGCGGCGCAACGGCGGCATCATCTCCGTGAATGACACAACGGTGCGGCTCGCCAAGCAGTTCGGCTTCTGCTACGGCGTCGAGCGAGCCATCGATCTCGCCTACGCCGCACGCAAAGTTTTCCAGGACCGGCGGCTATTCATCGTCGGCGAGATCATTCATAACCCCGAAGTGAACGAGCAAATCTCTTCGCTCGGGATCAAGAATCTTACCGGCCGAAACAAACAAGCTGATATTTCTGAACTACAGCCCGATGACGTCGTGATCCTGCCGGCCTTCGGCACGGAGGTTTCACTGCTGGAGCAAATCAAGAACCGCGGCTGCCAGATCGTCGATACCACTTGCGGCGATGTGATGAGCGTCTGGAAACGCGTCCGCAAGTATGCCAGCGAAAGCGTTACTTCCATTATCCACGGCAAGGCTGAGCACGAAGAAACCAAGGCCACCAGCTCGCGCGCACGAGGCGATGGCAAGGGACATTACCTCGTTGTCCTTACTCTGGCCGATACCGACTATGTCTGCGATTACATCCGCCACGGCGGCGATAAAGCAGCTTTTCTGGCGAAGTTCCGCGGCGCTTACTCCGAAGGCTTTGATCCCGATGTGCATCTCAAAACTGTCGGCGTGGCCAACCAGACAACGATGCTCCGCGGTGAAACTGAAGAAGTACAACGCCGGATCAGGCAAGCGATCACTGACCGCGACGGCGCTCTCGAGGCAGCAAGGAGCTTCCGCTTTTTCGACACCATTTGCGGTGCCACCCAGGAGCGGCAGGACGCGCTCCGTGAGTTACTCAACGTCCGCCTCAATCTGCTGCTGGTCGTGGGCGGTTATAATAGCTCAAATACTTCGCACCTGGCCGAAATGGGCGAAGAGAAGCTGCCTACCTACTTTGTCCTTAATGCGTCACGGTTGCTTTCAGCGAACGAGATCAAGCATTACGATCTGCACCGGAAAGAGGAGGTCGTCGCCCGCGACTGGCTGCCGCCCGGCCGCATTGTCATTGGGATTACCGCCGGCGCTTCCTGCCCTAACAACTTGATCGAAGAGACACTGATCCGCCTCTTCGAGTTGCGCGGCATCGCCCGCGAACAGCTGGAAGCGGCAGCTTAACGACGCAGGCGCCGTACTTAAGTACGGGAAATCTTGCCGGGAAAGGTCGCGTCAGCCATGCTCTGCGCATGAAACGGTTCCTTTTCCTCTTGCTGTTTTCGCCTGTGCTTTCGTTTGCCGATAGCGGCTTGCCTGATTCACCTTACATCTACGTCCAAGGCAGAGCTGAAATCCAGAAAGCCGCTGACGTCGTTACCTTGCGATTCGAGGTGGTTGGCCGTGCTCCCGACCTGCCGAAAGCGAACGAAGAAGTTCAGACTAAGGCGAACAAGATATTCACTGCTTTGAAGGAGCGGCAAGTTAACGAAAAAGATGTTATCGCACAGGACCTGCGATCAGAACCGGAGTTTGATCAGGAAGGTTCCTCGCCGAAAAGAGGTACAATCATTGGCTACAAGGTAACTCGTCCATTTGAGGTTAAACTGCGCGATGTGGGTATTTTCCCGAAGCTTGTTGATGAATTTCTTGCCCTAGGCGGCGTCGAGTTTTCGGGAATCGATGGGAGCCTGGCTAAACAGACCGAACTTGAAAGCGAGACCTGGGACAAAGCTGCTGCGAATGCTCGCGAACGCGCGGATAAAACCGCAAAGCTGCTCAGGATGAAAGTCGATTCCGTGTTTGCCGTCTCACCAGTGTCGATCCCGCAGATTACGTCCACAATGTTCCCTAGCGATCAAGCAGCAGCCGAGAGGGTGATTGTCACTGGGTCGAACATTCCAACAGCGGAAGAGGGTTTATCAGAATACCGCCTCGCGCCGATCACGGTGACCCAGACGGTTCACGTAATTTACCTGATCTCACCTGCACAGTAAGACGCGAGCAACGCGCGAACCCGGTACATTGAACGAATAAGTTTATACATGAGAGCGATTTGGAAAGGCAGCATCAGTTTCGGCCTCGTTAACATTCCCATTGCACTCTATCCGGCCACGCGGAAAGAGGAGCTGAAGTTCAGGCTGTTGCGTGGCACCGATCTCAGTCCCGTGAACTACAAGCGCGTGGCGGAAAAAGACGGCCGGGAAGTCCCCTGGGACCAGATCGTGAAAGGCTATGAGTACGAGAAGGGCAAGTATGTCGTACTTAAGGACGAAGATTTCCAGCGTGTCGATCTCGAAGCAACGCAAACGGTCGATATCCAGGATTTCGTCGACCAGGACGAGATCGACCCGATGTACTTTTATAAACCTTACTACCTCGAGCCGCAGAAAGGCGGGGATAAAGCTTACGTGCTGTTGCGCGATACCTTAAAGAAGAGCGGGAAAGTAGGTATCGCAAAGGTAATCATTAAAACGCGCCAATACCTCGCCGGAGTTAAAGCAGAGGACGATGCGCTTGTCCTCGAACTAATGCATTTCGCCGAAGAGCTGGCTGATCCAGACAAGCTAAATGTGCCAAAGAAGCTCGAGCCTGGTAAGCGCGAGATCGACATGGCGACTGCTCTCGTTAACAGCATGTCATCAAAATGGGATCCAAAAAAGTACCGAGATGACTATCGCGACGCTTTGATGGAAGTAATCGAGGAAAAGGTGGAAGCGGGCGGCAAAGAGATCGAGGAGAAGCCGAAGAAGAAAGCTCCGCTATCGACCAAGGTCATTGATTTGGTTTCGGTCTTGCAGGAGAGCCTGAACAAGGCGAATTCCGAGAAGAAGTCCGAGCGCAAATCGAAAGCGAAGCACAAGAAGGCCGCCTAGGTTCGCCCGGTCGTAACTGGCGAATCGGCTGTTCGTAATAAGCGCCGTGCGATTTCATGGGCTTGCGGGCTTACCGTCCTACGGGCGATGAAGCAGAGCGACCACGCAAGGCGAACTTACGACATGCATGCAATCAACCGGGGCATCATTGTGGTCTCGCCCTGGCTCGTCTTGCTGGCGTTTTTCGTTCTGTTATGGCTGCCACAAACAAGCGATTTTACCGATGCGCTGACTCATCCCAGACACCCTCTCGAATGGACGATGTTTGCCGTGCACGTCGCAGCTGGAATCTATGGGCTGCGATTAGCCTGGCTGGCAAAGAAGAACGGCGAGCCACCTCGCGTGTATCTCTTCTACACCCTGTTTTCCGTCGGCTTGTTATGGATCGCGGGCGAGATTAATGCGTGGGGCCAGAAGTTTTTTGACTACGAAACGCCAGCCTGGTTCGCGGCGCATAACGAGATGGGAATTGTCACGCTGCACAATCTTACCGGGTGGGATAATCGCAATCACTGGCTGCGCCTGGCCTTCGCCATCGGCGGATTTGCCGGCATCGCGGCACAGCGCTCGCCGCGATGGCGGCGAATTGCCGCGCCTTCTATTCTAGCGAGCTGGTTTGCCGCGATTGCCTTAAAAAGTCTGCTCGACGTTTGGGTGAAGGATTTCCCGATCGGTTACAGCTATGATTGGGCATTATTTGACTGGGTAGTTAATCGCCTCTCCAAGATAGTAAAGATCATGGTTGGAATTACGTCTCTGCTTTACTTTCGGCTGAACTATCTCCGATTGCGACGCGAGTGGACCAAAGAACGCGGGTAGCTTAGGTACTCAGGCAGCTACCTGGCGAAACGCCGCTAAAAAACCCTCCATCTCAGCTCTTTTGCCAATGGTCAGCCGCATATGGTTCGGCATGGACGGAAATAGCCGGCCAACCTGCACCTTCCGTTCTTTCAAGGCATTGATCACCGGCAACACCGGCCGCTTCACATCGAACATGGTGAAGTTGGCCTGCGATGGAATTGATTTGTAACCGAGTGACTCAAGCTGACTCACGGTAAAGGCGCGCGTTTCGCTGTTCAGACGCCGCCCATTAGCTACTTGCGCGACATCATTGATGCTCGCGATTGCAGCCGCCAGTGCGATGCAATTTACGCTGTCCCACATTTGCAGCGGCCGCATCCGCTCAATGGTTTCTTTCTGCGCGACGGCATAACCGCAGCGTAATCCGGCCATGCCGTATATCTTGGAGAAAGTACGGGCGACAATAAAGTTCGGGTGATCTTTGATCAGCGGGATCACGCTTTCGTACTCAGGTGTATCTGCGAAGTGGAAGTAAGCTTCATCAACGAGAACGGTCGTGTCTTGCGGGATCTCGCCAATGAACTTCCGCACTTCGTCTTTAGGCGTGATGCTCGCGGTAGGATTGTTCGGATTGCAGATATAGATGAGCCCGGCGTTGGGAGTGGCCGCCATGGCCGCGAGATCATGCGAGTAGCTGGGAGTAAGCGGAACCTTTGTCGTCTCCGCTCCCGCTGCGGTGGAGTAGTCGGCGATGGCCTCAAAGGTCGGATCGGCAACGACGAGTCTTCGGTCCTTGCCGGTGAACGTCGCGGCACAAATCTTTAGGATTTCACTTGAGCCATCTCCGAGAAGGATCTGTTCCGGAGCTACCCCATTCAGCCTCGCCAGGCTACTAATCAAGATTCGGTTCTGCTCATCGGGATAACGCCAGGCGAGCTTAAAAGCGTCAGTCATCGCTTGAAATGCCGTCGCGGAAGGCCCGTAGGGATTTTCATTCGAGCTCAGCCGGATTACGTCCGTGGCTCGAATCGTTCGAGCTTGCGATTGCGCGGGTAAGCGGGCAAAGGCGCCGCGGGGCTGGACAAACGCCGCGGCAGCACCCACGCCAAGAAGGTGCGCGAAACTGCGCCGCGAGATGGATTGTGTGTTCACGGCCTTATTATGCTGCCACAATGGCGCACGGCGAGAAGATTCGGGCCAGTGCAACTAGCTTTCGCCAACTCCGCGATGTTTTTTAACTTCCGGACGCGAAACGCGCTTGCCTTACGAAGCGCCTTCTACTTGGCTGCTCGACCATGCCGCGGGCTAAATCGAGTACCGTAAGAAAATTCTTCGCGAACCTCGGACCGGGCCTGATTACCGGCGCGGCCGATGATGACCCGTCCGGCGTCGCCACCTACACCGTGGCCGGCGCGCAGCTCGGTACTTCGCTGCTTTGGACCGCGTTTCTTACCTGGCCATTAATGGGCGCGGTGCAATTCATGTGCGCGCGTATCGGCATGGTGACGGGGCGCGGGCTTGGAGGAGCGCTGCGGCAAAAACTCCCGCGCTGGGTACTCATCACCATTGCGTTTGCCCTTTTCGGCGCGAACTCGATTAACGTCGGCTCGGACCTTTCCGGGATGGCGGATGCCGCCGCGATGCTCACCGGCATTAACTCGCATCTCTTTGTTGTGATCTTCGGTGTGGGCATTGCCTACTGGACCGTGCGCTGCCGATATCACCAGATCGCGACCATCTTGAAATGGCTGGCGCTTTGTCTTTTTGCCTACGTCATCACCGCCTTCATCGTGCAACCAGACTGGAGTACGATCTTGCGCCAGACATTCATTCCAAGCTGGCCGAAGAACCACGACGCTTGGGAGAACCTTGTCGCCATCCTCGGCACAACCATCAGTCCATATCTTTTTTTCTGGCAGGCTTCGCAGGAGGTGGAGCATGAAAAGGCGATGGGACGCCGCATGCTGGTGCAGCGTGAAGGAGCGACTCAGCGCGAGATTAACAACCGCAAGCTGGACGTCGGCATCGGCACCTTTTTTTCTAACTTCGTCATGTACTTCATCATCCTGACCGCGGCGGTCACGCTGCATACTCACGGCGTGACGAACATCGAGACTTCCAAGCAAGCGGCCGAAGCATTGCATCCGCTCGCCGGTTCGCTCGCTTATGTGCTGTACACCGGCGGCCTGATCGGAGTGGGGCTGCTCGCCATTCCCACACTTACCGGCTCGGCTGCCTACGCCTTTGCTGAAACATTCACCTGGCGCGAAGGACTCGACCGCTCTTTTAAAGGAGCGCGGCCCTTCTACACCGTACTCATCGTCTCGACACTGGTCGGCATCGCCATGGATTTCCTCAACATCAACCCGGTGCGCGCACTTTTCTGGACGGCGGTAATTAACGGCGTACTTGCGCCATTTCTCCTCGTCGCAATTCTCTACGTCGCCTGCGACGGCAAATTGATGAATGGGCAGCCTAGCTCAATGTTGTCCCGAGGCGTCGTGGCGGTACTCACAATCCTGATGTTCGGCGCCGCGATTGGAATGTTCGTACTTTAGGACGGTTACACAGCTCTCAATCGCGGAAGACGATGGCGCGATTACCGTGAATAAGGATGCGTTCGTCGAGGTGCCACCGCACGCTGCGGGCGAGCGCCAGGCGTTCGCAATCGCGCCCAAGACGTACCAGGTCTTCCGGCGTGTGGAAGTGCTCAACTCGGATCACTTCCTGGTCGATTATCGGCCCGGCATCCAGCTCGGCCGTCGCGTAGTGGCAAGTCGCGCCGATTAATTTCACTCCGCGATCGTAAGCGCGCGCGTAAGCATTCGCTCCGGCAAACGAGGGCAGGAAAGAATGATGGATGTTCATGATCTTGCCCGCGAATTCCCGGCAAAGTTCAGCCGGCAGAATGCGCATGTAGCGCGCGAGTACGACGAGGTCTGGTTGCAGCTCGCGAAGCAACTCGGCCAGCCCGGCAAACGCTTCGGTCGTGCCGCTGGCAGAAATCGGCACGTGTTTCCACGCAATGCTCTCGCGCTCGGCCATCTCACGCAGCGCGTCGTGATTCGAGATGATCAGGGGAATATCGCAGCTCAACTCGCCTGCGCGCCAGCGCCAGAGCAGATCAGCCAGGCAATGACCAAGCTTGCTCACCAGCACCACCACTTTCATGCGGCTTTCCGCAGCGCGGATCGTCCATTGAGCGTCAAGTTCCGCGGCAACCGGAGCGAAAGCTTCGCGGAAATGAGGCAGCGGCATATCGAGCGTCTCCGTCTGGATCGCCATCCGCACGAAAAACCAACTCGACCGGGTATCAGTGAATTGGCTGACTTCCAGCAAATTGCCGCCGTGCTGCGCGATGAACCCGGTAAGCGCGGCAAGCAGGCCAACGCGATCCGGGCAGGAGAGTTTTACAAGAGTGACGGCCATGCCGCGGCGGTAGTGCGACCGTGCCGCGCCGCTAGTCCGTCATTTCCTTCGCCTTGACGTAGCATTGCTGGGTGAAATCGGCGATCGAGCTGACGGCGAAAATGCTCGCCACCATCCGAGTCATGCGCGGCTGAATGGCGAAACCGTAAACGAATCCCGAAGCGATCCACATTCCGATGCAATAAGGACAGGTCACGAGCTGGCCAATCGTTTTCTGCAAACCCGAGCCGCGCGGCCTTTCATCCAGCTCACCTGCGCCGGCAGAGCCTTCGATTTCCGTAAACGGCGCCCGCAATGGATGCGTCACTTTCGCACGGGTGAGTACGCGGCTCGCTTTTTGCGTGGCCAGCCCTAGGAGCAGAAGATCAGATGGACTCGGCTCCTGGCGCGTGCGGGCGTTACGGCGAAAGAAGAGGAAGAGCGCGAGGATAGCATTGAAGACGCCGATCAGCGCGGCATAGACGGGCATCTCATCCGGCGTAACATCCGAGTTTTCGCTGGTGGCAGTGGGACTGGCGTTCTCCGAGATTCGAGTAATCATCACATTCTTTTATCGCACGTGAGGCTTTGGCAGCGCGGCAATTTTGCCTTTGGAGGCAAGGGGATTCGAACCCCTGACTTCCAGCTTGCAAAGCTGGCGCTCTACCAACTGAGCTATGCCCCCGGATGAAAGCTCCGAATGTCAATGGCCGGTTCCCGATTGCAAGCGCGATGTGCAGTCCGCATCCGCACCGCGAGGACTGCCGCGAGCAGTGCAAACGCACCCAGGACGAAGAAGGAGATCGCATGTGTGCCAGTTCGCTCTTTCAAGTACCCAATCAACGCTGGCCCGGCGAAACCACCTACGTTCGCGATGGTGACAACCAAAGCAGTACCTGCCGCTGCCGCCGAACCGGAGAGAAACTCCGTGGATATTGACCAGAACGGCCCGTAAGCGGCGCAATGGCCGATTGGCACAAGTGCCAGCGCCGTGGTCGCCAGCAGCGGCGACTTGATAAGCGGGCAGAAAACGAATCCCACTGCCATGAGCAGAAGTGGAAGGGCTACGTGGACCGCACGCTCCCGCGCCCGATCGGAATGTCTGCCGTTCAACAGCATGAGAATAATCGTCGCCGCACTGATACCGGCGGTGATCCAACCGACACCGAGATTACTCGTGTGCGTCAGCGACTTGATGACCAGCGGCGCCCAGATCGAGTAGCCATAGAATCCGATCGCCGCTAACAGGAAGATCACGCCCAATCGCCAGATCACCGGATGAGCAAGGGCGGCGCCCACCGAGTGCGAGTGAGGGACGGTACTTTGTTCCGATTGAAGTTCGCCAGCGATCCAGTCGCGCTCCTCGCGCGTCAGCCACGATGCATTCTCCGGGCGATCGATCAGGTAGACGATGACGACTAGTCCAAGTACAACCGCGGGCAAACCTTCACAGATAAACAGCCATTGCCATCCAGCCACGCCAAACCTGCCGTTTAGCTCGAGTAGCGCACCTGAAAGCGGCCCGCCAATCAATCCGGTCACTGGAACAGCCGCCATGAACTTCGCAATGGCGCGGGCCCGATAAGCGGCAGGATACCAGTGGCTAAGATAATAGATCACACCGGGAAAGAACCCCGCTTCAGCCGCGCCCAGTAGAAAGCGCAGAATGTAAAATCCAGCCGGAGTTCTCACGAAAACCATCGAGACCGATATTAAACCCCAGCTGATCATGATCCGCGAAATCCAGATTCTCGCTCCCACCCGGGCAAGGATCAGGTTGCTCGGTACTTCAAACAGGCAGTAACCAAGAAAGAAAATACCTGACCCGACGCCAAATGCCGTCTCGCTAAAATGTAGGTCACTATTCATCTGTAAGGCTGCGAACCCTACATTGACGCGGTCCATCCACGCGACGATGTACACAACAAACAAGAATGGAAGCAGACGCCAGTTGGTCTTGCGCAAGGCATTCTGGCCTAAGTACGGGAGATCGACTGGAGAAGCGGAAGCAGGCATTCTCTACTGATCTTACACCCAGTGATGCTGGAGAACGAGCTGGGGAATTGTCACAACCAGGCCTGGTAATCGCACGGGTTTGGACAGTCACCGGCTAAGTTTTTGTTTCCTCGGCACTGGTACGCTGCTTTCGTCCCAGCTATGGTTATAGATTGCCATACGCATTTGGACGAACAGGGCGGCATACAACACCTGCACCAATCGATGAATGAGGCAGGCATTGATGGCTCCATCGTCATCGCGGAAATTTTGCCTGACGGCAGGTCGAACCTCGAGCAGGTGCTTGCCGCGGTTCGGCACTCGGACCGGCTCTGGGCCCTGGTGAATTGCATTTTCTCCAGCACAATCGATCTCAGCTACGTCGAAAGCCTCACCCAACTACTCAGCGATGACAGAGTAGTCGGTTTGAAGTTCTATCTTGGCTACGAGCGGTACTCAGCCAGCGATCGTCGTCTATACCAGGTTTACGAGTACTGTGAACAGCACACCATCCCGGTGATGTTTCACACCGGTGTACTTGAGGCGGGTAGTACGGGTTTGCTTGAGTACGCACATCCTTTGCAGGTCGATCGCGTCGCGACTGAGTTTCCCCGCCTGACCATCGTCATGGCTCACATGGGTAATCCATGGTTGATGGATTGCGCTGCCGTGCTCGCGAAAAACCCGCAGGTTTATGCCGATATGTCGGGCTTCTTCGCCGAGAACGAGCCAATCACCGCGCGTGACATTGAGGTATTCAAGCAGCGCATGGAGCAAGTGAGGGTCTTCTTAAATTCGTACGATAAGTTTCTCTTCGGCACTGACTACCCGCTTTACTCGCAGAAAGAGTACCTCGCCGCAGTACACGCGCTCGAAATGGCGCCGGATGAACGCGAAAAGGTCATGCACGGGAATGCCGCGCGAATATTTCGCCTCCCTACTTCTTGATCGGCACGACCTTTACATCAAAGGGAAGGTGATACAGCTTTTTGCCCAGCCCGTAATTAACCCGGTTTAGGAGCGAAGTAGAGTAATCCATCGATAAGTAATCCGACTTAGGGCGATAGTAGGCGCCGGCGAATGAGAAACCATCCACCGATTTGTACATTGCGTTGACTGCTTCGTCTATGGAATCGCCGGTGCCGGTTATCACCGCAAGATTCCAGTCGTAACCCACAGTGACGAGGCGGTTCCGTTCGCGTCGAGCATCCCACAGCCAGAGATGCTTCTCGACTTCCGGCTTGTAGTCAATCCGCCTGCCTTCGGCGACGCGACCTGTTTCCTCGTCCGTCTCTGGATTGGCGAGCAGAACTGAAGTACTCACGCTTCCAAGCTTGAAAGGACTTTGTTTAGCTACACACGAGCTGAAGTATTCGTCAATCGATGAACACTGTGATAACTCGCTGAATAGTGAGTTGTAGCCCGGACGGTTCGCGCAGAATTCCCCGAAGTAGATCTTGCCCGTTTGCCTCTGGATCAACAAGGATGCGTCCCAGTAGAACAGGCCTTTGTGCTGCCGCGCTAGTTCATCGACGATGGGCGGGAACGCAATTGAGTTGATCTCATCTGTCATTCCGATCGGGAACACGAGATCCTGAGCACAACCCGTCTGGATAGATATATTTCCACTGCCGAATGGTTTATTCTCAAAGTCCAGCACCGTCGCCAGCGGCACACCGTCGTAGAAAATCTTTTCCGGTGTTATCTCGATCGGATCGGCGATGAGTTGCTCCAGAATGAACCCGCTCTCATCGTAAAGCTCGCGATCGGCTTTTAGTGCTTCAATGATTTGTTCTGCCGCGAGCTGCGGGTCATCTACATCGGGCACAAATGTCTTTGTCCTGTTATCCTGGCCTTTCAGCACCCAGAGACTCTCTGGACGGTCGAGAAATTTAGCCGCGGCGCCTACGTCGTCGAAGGTATGCACGGCCGCAACATTCAGAGCCGGATAGTGCTCTTGCACGAACTTCTTGCCGTGCTCCCTGTCATGCTCGAGCAGGTAGTCGTGCTCAGTCGGGAAAATTCCGTGAAAGGGCATGTGCGCAATCTGAGCCGAGTAGCGAAAGAAGCAGTTCCAATCGAATAAGACGAAATACTCCTCAGGATGTTTGCAGGTGAGCATCTCTTCGATTAGTTCCTCGGCCGCCTTTTTGTTCAGCATTCCATCGAAAAGCGCGAGGCGGCGCCGCCTCGTCTCCAGATCTTCTAGCCGGAACTCACCAGTCGCCGGGGAATGAATCGTTTGCTTATCCTGCACCATTCCCACTACAACCTCGCAGCCTTCCTGCTGTAGTTTCTGGGCGATCGGGAGTGATTCGCCGGCGTAGGTGAAGATGCGGTATTTCATACGTTCGGCAGGTCAGCTATTCTGGTGACGGGCAAATCAAGTTACGTCATATCGTACTTACACGACCAGAAAGCGGTACTTAACCCAGGAGCGAAACCTGAACTACAATCCAAGCTACGGATTGATGAATAGCTTGTCCACGTCCACATCGCGTACTAACGTGCCGTGTGGAACCTCGCGCACATCGTAAACACGCTGCGTGTAAGGACTGCGCACCATTCCAGCCTGCTCGGCCGGCAATCCCAGCGGATACTTGCTTTTCCGCAGTTTGCGAGCAGCGGTAGGATCAAGCGGGGCCGGAGTTAGCTGAACCGAAACCGGGTTCGGGTAAAGTGAATTCCATGCCCCAGTTCCGGCATCCACCGCCACCGCCAGTGGACCTCCAAGGGCAACATTGCCCGCCGTCGTCGCCGCAACTCCTGATCCTGAGGCGCGACTTACTACATTCACAATCTGCGTCTCATATCCAGGTTTGCTGACCGTTACCTGGAAGCTGTCCCGCCGGCTCTTGACAAAGCTTACCGGCGTCACCCCTGTCTCGCCCGTCGAAAGCCGCACATCCGCGCCCGGGGGCGTGCTCACAATCTGTACTTGCTCATGCGCCCCGCGAATCACCGTCGCGCACGAGCTGAACAGCGCGCTCGCGCATACAACGGCGATGATCTTGCAATACATGCGCCCACGGTAGAGAGATGATGTTCACTGGCAAATCGAACATCGACGCGCTCCTCGGCACGGCCCCGCTGCGCAGCTACTCGGAACCGTTGTGTCAGGTAAGCGACTTCTCCAGCAGGTACAGGTAAAGAATCGCCATCGCGTCAGTATCACCGCTGGAAATATTATCGTACTGAGTGGTAAGCTCGTACTGGTGACCGCGGAAGATGGGAATGCCTTCTATTGACTTCACCTCATCTACATGGGCGACGCCAAGGCGATCGGGCCAATCCCGGGCGCCAAGTCGCAAAACCGTTGTGCCAGTAGTTACATCCCTTAACTCCATACTGCTGGCATACGGATGCACGTGAATGGTGGCGTAGTGTATCGTTGTATCAAAGGGAAGGTTTAGCTGTGGCGTGATATCGGTAGTGTAGGTATGACGTCCCTGAGGCACCATCCAATGCGGCGTCTGCCCCTTCCCAGCCTTTCCGACACTCGATACCGCAGACCAGTTTACCTTGCACGACCCATCGGCACATCCCGCTCCGACGTGGTCTGCCACCTTGTCCATCGCCCCGAAAGCGGAGCTTGCAGCTTGTCTCTGCGGCTGTAACACGTAAAGAGCGCGCCGAAACAGCGCTTTTGTCGGAGCGCCCGGCTGGCCTGCCGTGATCGTGTGCACCAGTGTGCGCATCCGGACATCCACAGGTTGCCGCGTGGCGTTCATGTTTAACGACATAGTAAGGTAATCGAGAGACGCGCCGCCGGGAACGAGCATGCCAAAACCCTCCGGCAATTGGATCGAGAGCCGCCCCGGCACGAGGGTGAAGAGGCGCCAATCGAAATGCGTTCTCCCGCCGTCGCGCTGGTTGTACTGCATCGGCGTCACGCTGTGCTCAGCAAAGGTAAGATTCGAATGACAAAAGAATTCCTGCGATACCGGCTTCTGCTTTGTCGCATCGACTACCTGCATCTCCACACCCGTGACCCACTCCAGCGACGCCTTGCTGCTAGCCGTTAACTGGATTCCTCTCGAAATCGAGAACGGCCCTTCCATTGAACGGTAAATTTTATCCAAATGATACGGATCCGAGAGCAGCGTGACCGACTTGACCTCGGCCTTATCAGAGCGGGTAAGTGAATAGATCGCCACCGCGGACAATGCTGCTGCCGTCGTAAGAAGCACCGCTTGCCGTTTCATCCGCCTGTTTACGAAGCAATGGTTGTGCCTTGCTCCCCCCTCGCACGTCAGCTAGGATGAGCGCCGCATCCGGGGGCGGTTAGCTCAGTGGTAGAGCGGCTGGTTTACACCCAGTAGGTCGGGGGTTCGAAACCCTCACCGCCCACGTTTACTTGCTCAGAAGTTCCCGCGCAGCAGGAAAGATCACTTCCTCCCACTGCGCGTAAGCTTTGGCCGAAGGATGCAGACCATCAGCCGCCACCAGCGACCGGTCATCACGCATTCGTTGACTCACGCCGAAAATATCTGCAACTGGCAGACCGCGCCTGGCCGATTCTTCTGCCACTATTTTGTTAAAAGCCGCCAGCCCCTTGAAAATGTTACGGCCGCGCGCGTACTCAGGGCCTGAAGGAGTAACGGAGAAGTCAGGGATGGTTACGACCAGAAGCCGGCGCTGCGGGCCTAGCTCCGCCAGCATTTGATCCATCAAGTAGCCGATGTTCCTGCGGAATGTCGGCTCGCTTACTCTTTGCACCCAATCGTTCACGCCGATCAGCAGAGTAGCGAAGTCCGGCTTAGCTTGGCGAAAGATCGGTAGCTCACGGTCTATCGCCTGCTGCGTTGTCCAGCCGGTAACAGAAGGGTTCGCCACCAGCTTGATGTCCATTCCTTCCCGCTGCAAATGGCGCGTCAACAACGCCGGCCAGGACTGCTCCGGCGTAGCTCCTTCGCCGTTGGAATATGAATCCCCGATCACGCCATACCGAATCTGCCTCTTGGGTTGCGCAGCGCTGGAGTAATTCGTCATCAATCCGAGTACAATCGCGAAAACAAGCAGGCGCTGAACGTAACACAAGAACCGGGCCGGCGCGGCTTTAAGTACCAAAATCACGACGCCCCCAAAACGAGGATGGCCTCTTGAGAAGTAGCCAGCGTTTCAGCATTTTGCATTTCAGCCTTTCAGCGTTTCAGCGTTTCAGCGTTTCAGCTTTCAGCTTTTCAGAGCCCCTCTACTTGATAAACCGGATCGTAATAGGATACCGGAAGAGCTTCCCTTCGCTCGCCTGGATGGAAGCGATAATCACCAGCACGGTATTGGCAACCCAAAGCGCGATCAAAAGCGGAAAGCCGATGATGACGAGACACAGAATCGCCGCGATCGCGTCGTAGATCAGCATCGATAGCTGAAAATTCAGTGCTTCCTTGCCGTGCGCATCGATCTCGGCCGCATCATGCCGCTTCATCAGCCACACGAGCAGCGGACCGAGTAAATGGCCGATGAAGTGCGAAAAGACGCCAAGCAAGGCACTCGCGTGCGCAAGCACACACCACGTCCGCACCTGAGGCGCAACCGAACGCTCAACCGTACTCACACGTAATTCTCCACCACGGTATCTCATGCGCAACTTCCAAACGCGCGCCACCCACCTTCGCTACGTAGCAGCACATCCGGCTACCGCGGTCTTCATTTGAGTAGTCAGTAGAAGAACCTGACATCTTCGATAGTACCGTCTGACCTGTCGGTCGCGTGTCCTCGCCCTATTTTCCGCCAGCAATCATCCTACGAGCTAGACTGATGGGAATCGTGCAAAGTCCGCGACTTCGCTAGAAACTACCTGTAATGCGACCTCTACTCCCCTGATCACGTTTCAACTCTCGACTCTCAACTCTCAACTCTCAACTCTCAACTCTCAACTCCTTCCCCGCCTTTCAGTCCATCGGGCTCCGAACACCTAATCCCGGCTTATTGAGTACATGAGTATAGATCATCGTCGTACTCACATCCTTGTGACCGAGTAACTCTTGCACCGTTCGGATGTCATAGCCGTTCTCGAGTAGATGCGTGGCGAACGAATGCCTCAGCGTGTGACAGCTCGCCGCCTTGTTTATGTCCGCCGCGCGCACCGCCTTTTTCACCGCTACCTGTAGCGAGCTTTCGTCCACGTGATGCCGCTGTAACTCTGGGGAGCGCACGCGCCCTCGCGTGCTGTTTTCGGCGCCGTCGCCGAAAAGCATTCCGCTGCGATTCTCCCGCGGATCGCTCGACAGGCGCGACGAAAGGAACACATACTGCCAGCACCATTCCCGCGCCGCATTCGGATACTTCCGTGCCAGCGCATACGGCAGATGCACAGTGCCGAACCCACTCGCCAGATCCTCGTCGTGTTGCGCCTTCACTTTTGCCAGGTGCCGCTGTAACGGCGCCGCCATGTTCACCGGCAACATCGTCACCCGGTCCTTGGCTCCTTTGCCGTCGCGCACCGTGACTCGCGCATAACCGAAATCCACGTCCTTCACCCGCAGCCGCACGCATTCCATCAGCCTCAGGCCGCTTCCATAAAGCAGTCCCGCCATTAACCGGTAAGTGCCGTGCAGATGCGCGAAAATCTTGTGGACTTCGTCACGCGTCAGCACCACTGGCAATCGCGCCGGCCGAGTCACTCGTTCAACACCATCGAGCCATCCGATTTCCTCCCGCAGCACGTGCTTGTAGAGAAATAGCAGCGCCGCCAACGCCTGGTTCTGCGTTGACGCAGCGACATTCCCCTCTCGCGCTAGTCGCGTCAGAAACGCTTCCACCTCCGGCTCGCGCAGCTTCGACGGATGGCGCAGCCCGTGAAAACGGATAAACCGCTCGATCCAATCCCAATATGTGCGCTCCGTGCGCAGCGAGTAATGACCGAGCCGCATCGCGTCGCGAAACCGATCGCGCAAGCGCGGATTTGCCTTGTCTTTAACGGAAGATTTTGCCAAAACCGACACGGTGATTCCGTTTTACACGGGCGGCAGTTTGGAAGGCAAGCGCGTTATACGGAATTATTCCGCCTTACAAAGCCGAATGTTTCATTCCAATTCTCGTTAGACCTATGAAGCGCTGCGTGAGAGCGATCGTCTTATTTGCGGTGCCATTCCTCGTCACGTTCAGCGGTTACGCCGCTACTTCAGCCAGAGAGGCAGAGCGGCTCGTGAGCACATACTTCCTCTGCTACATCGGATTCTGCGGCGGCACATCGCACGCCATAGAGCGCAGAACCTACTGGGAAGTTCCTGTTTTCGTTGGAGAGTCAGCCGCGAGATCAGGGAGCGTTCGCGTTGAGAAGAGCACAGGTATGCTCTCGTACAGCTATAGCGGGCGCTCGTATCCGACCGTTTCACCCGCTCAACTTGAGCACTGCAATGAGCGAGAATGGCACGAATAGGTCTAACCAGGCGCTGCAGCCGACGGCTACCCGGTTTGTTACTTGGCCATTCCTGATTAGAATATGCTTTGAGTAGGCGAAGTCGCGGTATCAGGTAGCCGCGGCTGAGCTTGAGCTCGTTAGACCTTTGTGATCGCACGCGTGTTTAGAACGTTGTTGCTCGTTCACGTCATTCTTCCATTCACCTTCGCTACTGCAGCCGTTGCGCAGGAACGCGCAATGCATCTGCATATACAGCACCCGCCTCACGTTGTTTTTCCTGTTGCCGTCACCTTCTTCACTGTAGATATAGCTGCGGTCATTGGGCTCTGGTGCTTTTTCTCGTGGGCACGCTGGCTCTTTCTTGTTGCACTGCTTGGCTCTGTCATTCTTAGCGTCAGTGTTCCACATTCCCCCGTCATGACCGTTGCCTCATGGCTCGAGATGTGGATCGCTTGCACAATCAATGGCATCATGATTGCGATGATGTTTTTGCCGCCCACAGCGGGTATGTTTGCGAGCCGAAAGGTCTAACCAAGCGCTGCAGCCGACGGCTACCCGGTTTGTTAACTTGGCAGGACGTGATTAAAATATCAGTGAGCAGCGAGGCCGCGCTCTCAGGTAGCCGCGGCTGAGCTTCGTCTCGTTAGATGGTGCGCACCATCCCTATTCTTCCGCGCTCGCGCAAAAGAGCTTCTATCGTTCACATCGCGATTCGCATAGCGGGCATTCAACAGATTATAGCCATTCCGCTACTTGTATATGAGATGGGGCGCGGCAAGGAAGGGCTCCAAATAGACGCATGGGGATATCTCTTCTGCGTCATTTCTTGGCCATTCAGTTGGTGGGCTTCCAGACCCGCTACGCTTGGCGAGCACGAACCCGACTGGCTGCCCTATGGGCTATGGTTTTTGGCACCCATATTGTGGTCGGCACTAATTTTCATTTTCGTCAGATTGTGGCGGCGTAAACATCCGTAAAATCACGAGCAACCATCTAACCAGGCGCTGCAGCCGACGGCTACCCGGTTTGTTAACTTGGCAGGACGTGATTAAAATATCAGTGAGCAGCGAGGCCGCGCTCTCAGGTAG
>JAFASN010000077.1 GCA_019244415.1 Verrucomicrobiota bacterium
CTACCTCTACGATTCGCGCGGGCAGGTCACGACCACGACCCTGCCGGTCGATCCCAATGATCAGAAGCAGCATACCGTCGTCAACGCCTACAACTACAACACCGGAACGCTCACCAGTGTCACCGACCAGCTTGGCAACGTGACCAGTTACACCTACGACGATTATCGCCGTGTCCGAAGCGTGACCAGCCCTGGCCATAACACACCAGTGACAGCAACGACCTACTACGACGCGAATGGCACCGGCGAGAACTATCAACTGACGGCCAATGCCCCCACTTTCGTCGTGCTTCCAGCGGGCGAAATCACCAAAACCGTTTACGACAACAACCTGCGAAAAAGCACGGTCACAGTCGGCTACAACAGCGCCGACAGGGCAACGACGCAGTACTTTTACGACAATAACGGCAACGTGAAGTCAGTCACTGATCCCATGAGTCACAGCAGCAGCACCGCCTATGACCAGCGTGATCGCGTCATGTCCACGACCGACGCGCTAAATAACACGACAACATTCATGTACGACGCCGCTGGCCGGAAAGCTTCCGTTACACGCGCCAATGGACAGATGACCACGTTTGATTCTTACGACCCGATGAACCGGCTGCTTCAGCAGACGGCAAAACAAACGCCAGATCCTGATGCGGTCACGAAGCACAGCTACTTCCCCTCCGGCCTGCTCCAGACGATGCAGGACCCGTACCTTGTCGCGAGCAACAGCACCTATTCATACTCCTACCAATATGACCTGATGGGGCGGAAACAACAGCTCACCTATCCGCCTGACTCCTCCAACGTCCAGCGCACCGAAAGCTGGAGCTATGACAACACCGGGAACGGCGTCCTTTTGCAGTTCACAAATCGCAAGGGAAATGTGCAGACCCTGGTGTATGACAATTTCAACCGGGTAACTTCCTCCACTTGGAACGATGGCGTCACACCCGCCGTAACGACGAAGTACGATGCCGCCTCCCGGGTCACCGGCATTACGAACACCAATTCGACGATCACCCGCGCCTACTACAACGACGGTTTGCTTGACACTGATACGAGCAAGTATGCTGACGGTATCAACCGCACCGTCACTTACACGTATGACCCCGATGGGCGTCGCGCCAGTCTCACGTATCCGAACAGCGCTTACACGTTCACTTATACCTACACAGGCCGCGGCCAGCTCGATCTGCTTCAGGCCAGCGGCAGTACGGTCGTGAGCCACGGCTACGACCTCAACGGTAATCTTACCACCCGCGCACCCAATAATTCGACCTCCACGGCTTATGGCTATGATTGGATGAACCGCTGCAACAGCATCACCCATTCGCTTAATGGGACGACTCGGACGTTGACCTATCAATACGACAGCGTGGGCAACCGGCAGTGGGTTAAGCGGGATGGAAGCCTTGGCGACGCTTACGGCTACGACCTGGCTGATCAGGTGAACGCCACCCAGCTCAACATTGCCAACCCAGACACGAGCGGTCCAGGTAGCACTGACATCGTCTATGACGCAAACGGCAACCGCACCAGCTTTGCCGCTAACGGCCCCACCGACACATATGGCGCTGCGAACAGCTTGAATCAGTACACCACGCGCACAAGCGGCGGCACGACCACTTCAGCCGTTTATGATGCTAATGGTAACATGATCACCGGTCTGGACGGATCAACCTACACCTATGACGCGCAGAATCGGGTTCTTACCGCAACGACAGCGGGGACGACCGACACTTTCCTCTACGACGGGTTGAATCGGCAAGTCGGAAAGAAGATAGGTAGCGGCTCGATGTATTATCGCGTGTACGATGGCTGGGACTTGTTAGGGGAGTATTTGAAAGGCAGTGCCAATGCGTATTGGGCTTATCTTTACGGTGCAGGCGGGATTGTGAAGAACCTGGTCACCAACAACTACTATTATCAGGACGCAAGCGGCAGCACTACTCACCTGGCTAACAGTTCCGGCACGCTGATCGAAGCATACCGCTACGATCTCCAAGGTACACCGGTCTTCCTGACCCCCACCGGCACAGTGAAGAGTGATACGTCCTACGGAGTGCGCCACCTTTTCACCGGCCAACAGTGGTACAACGAGCTAAAGCTCTACGATCTGCGCAACCGCTACTACTCGCCCGATATCGGCAGGTTCCTGCAAGGTGACCCGATCGGCTTTGGCGGTGATGCCACGAACTTATACCGTTACTGTGGGAACAACCCGCTGACGCGAAGTGATCCTACGGGTATGCTGGTTTATGGCACTCTGGAAGGCACGCACATCACCAAGATGGAGGGCGGCGGGCGCGGCCGCAGTGGTTTCTGGGGCAGCCGTGGGTTCTATTCAGACGAGGCCGATGGCATTAATTCAACGGGCGACGGCTCGGCCGCGCCCGGATTCGAGAGCCAAGGAATTGACGTCAGCGGGGTTTCGGATGTGACGGTGCAACAGGCTGAATTCAATTACTCGATGGGTGGCACCTCACTCGAAGGCGCCTACAATCAGCTTGGCTTTACAATCGGCGCCAGCGGCTCGGTGGGCAGCATCGATGTACGAAGAGCGACTGACGCACAGACGGGGCTCTATTCCGATGGAACTAGCCCAGGTAGCGGCGCACCTGCAGTTCTGAGTGCACTCGGCAACGTTGTCGGCAAGATTTGGAATATTCCAAACGACGTTTTGGGACTTACGCTAGCCGTAGCTGGGTTGCCCTTTGGAGGAGAGCACTGGCAATTCGCGAACAACGCACTTGAAGTCACTGGTAACCCAGTTGTGAATCTGATCGCTCCAGCGATTACTCTGGGGAATGTTATCAATTGTGGAACTCTGCCCACGTCCCCACCGGATTACGTGGGACCTTCATACATTGACGACAACGTCCAGACCGGAGCACATGAAGAAGGACATACTTATCAGTCTCAACTGTATGGCCCGCTCTTCATCCCGGCGTATATCGGTGCACAAATATTCAAAAGCGCGTTTCCATATACGAGCCCCTATACAGGCAAGGCCGTTAACCCGTTCGAAGCCGGTGCTGATCGGTATGCTACCGGCGGCGGATGGTGATGCTAATGAAGCGTCGGCTGGTTTCTATTCTCCTTCTGATCACTTCCCTTGTAATCACAAATTGTCGTCCCACGCTATATTGCTTGGTAATCAACCACGCCGATAGTGTCGTCTCAGTTGATTTTGAGGGGAATGGCAATGGCGCGTTCCAGCCACACTTTCGATTGAAACCGGGAGAGTCGAGGCGCGTAGTGGCTGGACCGGCCCTACTTGTACACGATATTACTGGACGATTGATCGATACGCTCGACATTACGCGCGCAATTGACACTCGTAACTACGTGAATCTAAGAACGCAAACTATCACGGTTGTCATCACGAATTCGGCAATTGTCGCGCAACGAGCCGGAGAATAAGTTCTCGCGAATTCCGTGCGAACAGGTTTTCTTCTCAACCTCCTGTACTGTGGGGAGGCGGATGATCGTGCATCGCGCGCCGCTATTCGCTTGAACGCTAGGCATCGCAACACTCGGGTTCGAGGCGCCCCGTGATACCGTCTTTGTCAATAATTCAGCACAACCTATTACTCTGATGACGTCAATGAAACCAGGCCGTGGCGGCCAGCATTTTACGGTTTTGCCGAAAGAGCTGATTCGATTTCACGGCGGAGTTTCAGTTGATGGTTTTGCGGTAAGTACGTCTTACGGTAGGCTGGTATACGTGATTAGAAGAAGGCCTTCTAATGTGCCACTGCGAGACATACCAGCCCGCGATCGACCGAGATACGACTATACAAAATTTAACGGGTATGATTCGAAAGGCGCATTTTTTGTCTACCAGTTCCAATCCGATGGATCAATATATCCCGTGTTACCGAACATTCATCTGCCCGGTCCAGATGTAGTCGAGCACTTCAGGCGAGAATTTCCTGATGGTGATGATCCGAACGGTTTTCCGTTAAAGCCTCAACACTGACCGCGGCCGCCGTTTAGATGCCAACCGCAACATGACCACAGGTCTGGACGGGTCAACCTACACCTATGACGCGCAGAACAGGGTTCTTACCGCGACCACAGCGGGGACGACTGACACCTTCCTTTACGACGGGTTAAACCGGCAGATAGGCAAGAAGATCGGCAGCGGCTCGATGTATTACCGGGTTTACGATGGGTGGGATTTGTTGGGAGGGGGGAGCTAAGGGTCGATCCTTACTATTGACACAAATTTTGATTCCCGCTAAACGGCTGGGCGATGCCTCGCCCGTTCCGTCTCGAGTATGAGCTTGCCATCTATCACCTGCTCAGCCGCGGCATGGGCGCGAGACATCTTCTGGAGCGATGCTGGAACAGGGCGTGCGAGAAACGGCCTGGCACGCTTAAGTGAGCGCCCTGCGGGTGACATCCCGCACCTCATAACAGAGTGCGACCATGCCGCTCTTGTAAGCTTTGACCTCTTTCAGATGGAGAACAATGTCTGTGCGGAGCTTGTCGAAGAAGCGTATACCGTCGCCTATCAAAGTGGGCAGGATGGAGTAACGAACTTCGTCGGCCAGCTCCAGACGAAGGCACTCGGCGGCGACAACACCGCCGCCGACGAACCAAATGCTCCGGAACGTGGGCCGCAGACGCGCGTTTACTAACTCTGCAAGATCGCCTGAGTAGAATTCGATGCTATCACGCGAGCGTGGGAGATCGCGAGTAGTAAGGACGAAGACCGGCTTATCTGCATAAGGCCATCCCAGGCCTTGAGCTTCAAAACCAAGTGCAGCCTCATAGGTTCGCGATCCCATCACATAGCAGCCGATCGTTTTCAGGAATGCCTCCGCTACTTCCGAATCCAGCGTCTCGCCACCGGCAAACTCGTCGGCGGTATCCATCCAATCGATACCTCCGTCCGGTCGGGCAATGAAGCCGTCGAGACTCGCCACCATGTGGATGGTGACTTTGGAATCACTTGGCATCATGTCTTGTACTCAGATGTGTTATTGCGCGGGCTGCTCCGGCGCTTTCCACTCATCCACGGAAGTAATCTGTAAGTCGTTCGCGGGCCCTCTGGTAAGTGTGAGACTTTTCAGGACCTTGCCGCTGGCATAACGGCCGCCATTCTTAAGCTCATAGCGGAGTGGAAAAACAACCTTGATATCGTTGCCGCCGTTCTCTTGCTGGATCTGGATGTCGCCATCGATCCAGAAACGGCGGTGCGGCCATTTCTTGTCGTAGCGGATCAGGTCGCGCTGAATGTCCTGGCGCAAAACGGCCGGCTTCCCGAAGTAATCAACGCGATCAGCGAAAAACTTTGTCTCAGAACCATATTGATCGAGGCCCGCGCCGACGAACGCTTCGACGTACTCACGAACGCGATCAGGCTTTTCGAAGCCGCTGTCGGACTGCCCGCGGCTGGCCGGCGCGGCATTCGGTGGCGGCGGTGGTGGAGGGCCGGGGATCGGATCCTCTGCTGTGAGCGCGCGAACCGGGGACCCTTCCGCAGGCGGCGGCGCTGCTGCTGGTGGAGGCGTCGCGTGGACCGGAGAAGAGGAAGCGCTGGGCGAGGCGGCGGGATTGGCGGCAGGTTGCTCCTCGATGAACTGCATTTCACCGGTCTTCATACGGCGCCACGTCCCGCTGAGCGGCTGCGGTGTCGGCGATGGCTTCGGAGCTGAGGCGTTCAGTTCGCGGGCAGTGGGGCCATCGAGTTTGCCGGACGGCATGAGGCGGTGGCGCATTTGGAATCGGGTAAGCGCAGCCGAAGTACTGGCGTCGAGCACACCGGTCGGCTCGCCGAAGTAGAGGCCATCGGCTTTCAGCCGATTCTGCACGCTGAGGATGTTGTCGTCAGCCCGGGCAAGAACAGTGCCACCGAAGATGAGCAGCGCGAAAAGAAATAATAGCGATCGCTTCACCTACTCTGGGATAGCGCGCCCGGCGATGGCCGCAAGCGCTGAAAAGCGGATTTTCGGCAATGGCGAAAGGAGCGGCGCATTTCCATCGAAGGCGCGCGTCCTGCCCTGACTCAATCCCGCTTCTTGATGCTTCCCGCGCCGGTGATCTCGCGCTCGACGTGCGCCGGATTACCGGTGTACTCAACCTTGCCCGCGCCCGTGATCGATACCTTCAATGTGTCGCTCACGTTGACACGCGCATCGCCCGCGCCAGTCACCGAAATCTCCGCCGTTTTTGCCTGAAGTTTTTCCGCGCGCAGATCGCTCGCACCTGTCAGACTCGCGACCAATGTTCCGACAGAACCATCGAGAGTCACGCGCGATGCGCCGGATGTCTCAACGGCAAATCGCCCTCCGGTGAGTTGGTGCGCGTTGAACTTCGTCGCACCGCTGAAGCTCGCGCCGTCGAGGGATTGACTTGTCAGGACAAGCTTCATGGGGTGGCTCGGCCACAGCGAACGCGTGGTACTCGCGTGCAACGTGTTCCCGTCCACCCGGATTTCCACGTAATCCTTGAGGTTATCCTCCAGCGTCAACGAGGCTGACGCGGGGCCGGGACGCCATTCCACGTTGAACGAATCGGTGATGTCCACATTGGTGAACGGCGTTACGGTGCGTTGTTCAGTCGTGAAATGGCCGTTGCCGTGGAGGCTGCCGCTGTCACATCCGGCGAGCGCGAGCAGGGCGAGTTGAGCAAGGATAAGTTTTTTCATTGTGCGAGTACCAATTCGATGCGGACGCGGGCTCGTTTGGATTCAACGATTTTCATCGCGCCGTGGCTCCAGCGCTGATGATAACGCGACGCGAGAGCGCTCGAACTTCGTTGACGTAGAAATCGGCGCGATATTTGCCCGGCGCCCACCCATCCGGCGGCCGTGACAAGGTGAATGTTCCCACGGCCTCAGGAGCGGCAGCAACGGTGGTCGCTTCGTCGATCTGGTACTCAGGCGCGACAACTCCGCCCGTGTCTTCGGCGATCCAGACGACGCGGATTTTCGCACTTGTCGTGGACTGAAGAAGACGCCAGCGCGCCACGATCTGGAGCGCCTCCGCTGGGATCACGTCCATTGGCGAGCCGCCCGTACTCGTGGAAAACGACGCTTCGAATGGGGCTGCTGGCGGCCCCGGCGAAGGAGCGGTGTTTGGCGTACTCACCGGAGCGGCGAGCTCGAGTGTGCAGCGCGAAAGTAACTCGCCGGTGGGAGACCGCTGCGTGACCGATTCCTTGACCGAGCCAACTCCGCGCACAAACCACTCCTCTGCGGTGATCGCCACAGCGCCGGAACGTTGGCCGCGGATGTACCAGGCGCGGAATTTGCCGGCAGGAACCTGCACGTCTTCCTCGCCCATGACGGTGAGCGGCAATTCTACCTCGAGGTTGCCGATGCGCCCGCGGTAATCCCAACGCGTTCCTGGCTGCAAAGAAGCGGGAAGAATTACGCCCTCCGAGACGCTCGCCTGCGGCGTGGCGCGAGTCGATTGGTCAGCGAGTACAGCGCCGTCACGTAGTTTGAGAACAGTCGCCTGCGTGCTTCCATTCGCATCCGTCTCTTCCATCCGGATGGTTCCCGGATCGTGCGGGTCAGCGACGCTGATTCGCCGAGTGAAGTCGAGTTTGGTGCTGCCTGGCTCGCACGAGAGTTGATATTTCCACGTCGTGCCGTCACGCACGGGAAAAGGCCAATCGGCGCGACCGACGCTCACCAGAGCAAATAGGAACAACAGCGCCCGCAGCACGGCCGACGCTAAGCGGCGCCGTACTACCGTCAATTTTTGCGCGGCAACGCCGTTCCGCCTATCGGGAGCAGTGATCTACAAGTAACGCCGTGCCAACCAGGAATGATTGGCCCACAGAAAACGCGGAAGAGAAGAATCTCTGGTTCGCGAAATGGCTGATGCGCGACCAAACCTAAGTACGACGTCGCCCCCGGAAGCCCGTCGGGCAACGATTCCTCGCTGCCGGACGCCGAATCGCCTCTTGCTGCCCAAACGCGCGAGGCTGACAACTAAGGCTTGGGCGGAGGTGAAACCGGCTGGACCTCGTTAGAAGGCGTTTCCGAGCTGGCCGGGCGCGGCGCGTTCGGGTTCGCGATTGGGCCGCTCGGGAGCGGGGGCGGCGTAGCCGGTCCGTGCAGCTTCGCTTCGAGGAAGCGTTTGCGTTCTTGTGCGTCCGCGTTCTGAGGATCGAGTTGCAGTACCTTGTTCGTGTCGTTCAAGGCGCCGTTGAAGTCGTTCTTCGTCTGCAAAATGTAAGCTCGTACTTGATAGTACTTCGCCTCGTTCGGGTTGAGCTTGATCGCGTCCGAGTAATCCGCGAGCGCTTTATCGAAATCTTTCATCATCATCGCCACGTAACCGCGCTGCTCGAAAATATCGGGATCGTCAGACTTGAGCTTGATTGCTTCGTCCAAATCAGCAGCCGCTTCGGGAAATTTCTGCTGGTCTCGATAAGCGATGGCGCGGTGGCGCAGGGCGGCCACGAGATTCGGCACATAGCGTGATTCCAGGTGCGCTGCCTTGCGGAATGCGTCGACGGCTTTATTCCAGTCTTGCGCTTTGGAAGCTTCGATTCCTTCCTTGGTCAGGTTTGCTGCTTCCTTCGTGCCCTGGGCGTGGAGTGACGCTGCGCTCACACTCAGGGCGACGAAACCGATGCCGATCAATCTAATATAACGCATGTACTTTCCTCCGGAATTGCGGCAGCGAGTGGCGACTGTCAACTCGCCACATCGTTTTCCGAGCCGCTCTCTTGTTCGCCTTTATAATCGTTTGCCGCTGCCGCGGCGGACTGTGCCAGACCTGAATCGCCCGGTTCATCCACGCGGAAGATGCGCAGCGCGCGCCCGCTTTTTTCCTCAATTTCGACAACCGCGCCCCGCAGTCTCACCGCGCCATCGGCCACCGGGAATTGCGCTGGCATGTTGGAGACGAAGCGTTGCACGATTGGTTCGACGGCGCGGCCGAGGATCGAATTCAGCGGTCCGCACATTCCTGCATCGCAGATGAACGCGGTGCCGCCGGGAAAGATTTGTTCATCGGCCGTTTGCACGTGCGTGTGCGTACCGAGTACGGCGGAAACTTTGCCATCCAGGAAACGGGCGAGCGCGATCTTCTCACTCGTGGTTTCGCCGTGCACGTCCACGATAATGTTCGGCGTTTCGGTGCGCATTTGCTGCACCGCCGCATCCACGGCGGCGAAGGGGTTCTCGAGAATTGGCATCATGAAGGTGCGGCACTGCACGTCGACGACGCCGATTTTCCCCTTCGGCGTTTCCAGCACGATGGCGCCGTGGCCGGGCGCACCGGCCGGATAGTTGATCGGCCGGAGCAGACGGGGCTCCGTCCCGATGAAAGCGCGAATCTCCTTTTGGTCCCAGATGTGGTCGCCACTCGTGACGACGGCGACGCCCGCCCGCAAAAGATCGATGGTGATTTTGCCAGTAATCCCGCGGCCGCCAGCGGCGTTCTCGCCATTGGCGACAACGAAATCGAGCCCGTACTTTTCCTTAAGCTCTGGTATCCGCCTGATGACGGCGCTGCGACCCGGCTCTCCGACGATGTCCCCCAAAAATAAGACGGCCAGCATGCGCGAGACTACACCGGTTCACTTTTGTTGTAGAGTGCGCTCTCCCGACGTGCGCTCTCGATTGACCGCCAAATTTTTTCGTCGCCTCGGCTTTGCTTTCGGAGCGTGGGCCGCAATCACCCTCGCGCGCGCCGACGATATCAGCCCGCTCGGCAGAAAGCCGCATTGGGACCGGCTCGAACGCTACCAGGAGACGATCACGCGCGCCGATTTCGCCCGCTTGCTCGACACGGTTTATGCCACACGCGGCTATGCCGATTACATCCAGGTCGGCGATGACTCGGCGCGAATCCTGGAAGATCGCGCCAGTGGCAAAACGTTTGAGCTTCGTTTCGCCGGTACTGGTCCGCGCAAAGTGCCGAGGCAATATTGGCGAGACATTGACCAGCTCGGGCCATCGAAGAAACCGCTGTCGGGTTTGAATGTCGCACTCGACCCAGGTCACATTGGCGGCCGCTGGGCGACCATGGAGGAACGCTGGTTCCGAGTGGGTGACAAAGCGCCGGTGGAAGAGGGCGAGCTGACGTGGCAAGTGGCGGCAATTCTTGCCCGGAAGCTGCGCGCGCTCGGCGCCGACGTTAGTCTTGTGCGCACCCACGGCCGCCCAGCTACGCCGAAAAGGCCGGACGATTTCCGCGAGCTGGCAAAAACAATCCTGGCCAGGTCAGGCGTTCCGGATCCCCCCGAAACCTACGACGGCCCTGAAGACGAGAACAAACAGAAAACGGTACAATGGCAGAGCGAGCTGCTCTTTTATCGCCAAAGCGAAATTCGGTATCGGGCAAGGCGAGTGAACGAAGTCCTTCAGCCGGACGTCGTACTTTGTCTGCATTTCAATGCCGAAGATTGGGGCGATCCGAAATCTCCCACGCTGACGGACCACAACCACTTTCACGTGCTGGTAAACGGCTCCTATCTTCCAGATGAGCTGGCCCACGATGATGTCCGCTACGAGATGATTCGCCGGCTGCTCAGCCGTACTTACGAGGAGGAGTTGCCGCTGGCTGATTCCATGGCCGGAACATTCGCGCGCGAGACAAAGCTTCCGCCGTATGAGTACACCACCGACAATGTAGTGAAGGTAGGAACGTCAGGCTACGTTTACGCGCGGAACCTTCTCGCCACCCGCCTCTACCGCTGCCCCGTCATTTACTTCGAGCCTTATGTGATGAACAGCAACGAGGCATTCGCGCGCATCGAGGCGGGTGATTACGACGGCACTCGCGAGATCAATGGCGTGCAGCGGCAAAGTATCTTTCGTGAGTACGCGCAAGCTGTCGCCGATGGGCTGGCTGAGTACTGCCGCCAGACAAGATGATTAGTCGAGCGCGTACGCTTCAAACATCGCCACGCCAGTCGCCCCGCTTCTGGTTTGCACGGTGACGGTGTAGGCGCCGGCAGGCAGACGGACGGCGAGCGCCGGCTCCGAGTCATTGTCTGGCTGGAACTTGTGGTAAGGACCGCCAGAGGCAAAGAGCGCGGGCTGAGCTGTTCGCCAGCTTTCGTTAGAAGCGATGACGTTGCCACGAGTGTCGCGAACGATAAGTACAGGATCAGGCAAAGCTTGTTCTACTCCGAGCTGCGTGAGTGTTGGCCCGAGCGCACGCACAACTACGGTCCTGTACTTATCGCCAGTAACTTGGAAGCCGGTGACTTCCTGCTGCCCTTGCGGCGCGACATGGACAAGACCGGAGACCTTTCTCGACTCGGTGCTTGCGGCCACGTGAACGGCAGGGCCAGTGGAACTCAGTTCCGCTGCAATCATGCCAGTTCGCGCGGTTGATTTCACCTGGTTGGAAGTTGTTGTAGTCGGCTCTGTCGCCGCAGCTACCGACACCGAAGTTGAAGCGCCGGTGGTGAAACTTACTTCGTTCGAAGCGGCACTCTCCTGGCCAGCTGCATCGTAGGCTTTGACGACGAAGTAGTAGCTGGTACTTGGCGCGAGGCCAGAAACAGTGTCGTTCGTACTATTACCGGCATCGAGTCGTTGCGTGTAGTTGCCGCTGGTCACCCCGTACCAGACGTGATAGCCCGTCACGTTTGTACTTGGGCTGCCGGTCCAGGCCAGCGTGACGGTGCTGATCGGAGTGGGTGTGGGCGTCGGTGTGGGGCTGGGGGGAACAGTCGGCGTCGCCGTAGGTGTGGGAGTTATGGTTGGGGTGGGCGTCGCAACCGGAGTCGGTGTTGGTGTCGCGGAGGGAACAGGCGTAGGCGTGGGAGTAACGGTCGGAGTGGGGGTGGGGATCGGTGTCGCTGAAGGAGTCGGCGTTGGTGTTGCTGTCGGAGTCACCGTCGGAGTGGGGGTAGCTGAAGGCGTCGCCGTAGGCGTTGCGGTCGGTTGAGGTGTCGGCGTCGGTGTAGGTGCCGCGACGCTGAACGAAACGGCGAGGGCGGTTCCAGCCAAGCCCTGGCAATGTGACTGGGTGTAGGGCACTGCGCTCAACGTATGCTGGCCGGGAGCAAAGCTTCCGCTGTAGTAAACGGCTCCGCGATTGGCGAAGAGCGCATAAGGAGCAGTGTCCTCCACGTGAACGTACTGGTTTGCGTCGAGTACGAACCGAACGCTGCCGACCTGGCTGGGGTTGGTGTTGGCGCGAACACTGAGATGAGTGACATCTACGATCGTGGGATCGATCAGGGCACCGTTCGAAATGGTTTCATAGCCGGGAACAGGCTGACCGGAGCGTGTGTCAATGAGAGTGAAGCTGGTGACGGCTTGACTTGGTGAGGAGTCTGCGCGGGTTGCGGGCGGGAGTGAGCAGAGGCAGGCCAGGAGCAGAGCAGCACTCCAGTACTTATAGTGGTTATGGTTTTTCAGGGGCATGCCTTGCTCTAAGCAGGGGATATGCCAACCGCAAGCCGAAATCCTGCCCCTGAGTACGAGGTCCGATTCCTCTGCTATTTACCAGCGCAAAACCACCAGTCGCGCTTGCCTGCCCGGGAACGCGCGCTTATCCAGAGAGCATGGGCTTTGATCAATATCATGAACCGGCAGATGAGCTGCCGGCGGAAACACGGACCTTCGCGCGGATGATCGTTTCGCTCGGCGAAGAAGCGGACGCTATCAATTGGTACGAGCAGCGCATGGCCGTCGAGAAGGACAAGAAGGCGCGCGCGATCATGCAGGATGCGCAGAAGGAAGAGTTCAAGCATTTTGCGATGGACCTCGAATGGCTGCTGCGAACGAAGCCGGTGTGGCGAGAGATCGCGCGCGGCGTTCTCTTTACCGAAGGCGATATCGTGAAGGAAGGCGACGCCGCGGAAGAGAAAGCCGATTGAGGCGCTTCGCAGCGCTCACTGTCGCTGCCGTTAAAGGACGGCCGGCGTCTGAAACTGATTCGCGACCAGCTTAGCTGCGGCCTACAAGGCGATGTCCGATTTGTGCGCGATGCTCGGTTGCTCTTCCAATTTGCGGAAGTGCAGCTGGTTCACACGGCGGCCGTCGGTCTGCGTGATCGTGACGAGATAATTCTCGATCCGTACTTGTTCGCCTTGTTTCGGCAGATGGCCAAGCAGATGCGTGACATAGCCGCCAATGGTACTCACGTCCGCGCTCTCGAGGTCGATCCCGGCGAGATCGCGCAACTCATAAAGCGCCAGCGAACCATCCACCGAAAACTCGTTTTCGCTGATCTGCCGGAACTCTTCCTTCTCGGCGTCGAACTCATCCTGAATGTCGCCGACGAGCTCCTCGATGATGTTTTCCAGGGTGACAATTCCGACCGTGCCGCCGAATTCATCGACGACAATGGCGAAGTGCGTGTGCTTGCTGAGGAAAAGGTTGAGTAATTTCTCCAGCGGCATCATTTCCGGTACCGGAATCAGTTCACGTTTAATCCGCAGCAGGTCAGGGTGCGGGTCGCGCATCAGCGGCGCGACGTCTTTGATATGAATGAGGCCGATGGTGTTATCGCGGTGGCCCCGGCAAAGCGGAAAGCGCGTGTGACCGGAGGCGAGAGCCTTTTGCAGATTGTCCTCGAAACTCTCCTCGATATCGAGAAACACGACCTGTCCGCGTGGCGTCATGATGTCGCGCACGACGCGACGGCGTAGGTCAAGTGCGTTCACCAGCAGGTCACGCCCGAGCTCGGAGACTTCGTCGGATTTTTCACTCTCATCGAGAATGAGGCGCAATTCTTCTTCGCTGTGCGCCAGCTCAGTACCGGCCACTGGCCGAATGTGGAGCAGTTTGTTGAGCAAGAGATTTGATGACTGATGCAGCAGCCAGATGAGAGGCCGGAAGAGAACGTAAAAACCGCCGAGCGGGCGCACCAGCGCGAGTGAAACGCGAAGCGGATTACCGATGGCGATGTACTTCGGCGCAAGCTCTCCAAATACGATGTGCAGGAACGTGATGCCGATGAAGGCCAGCGCGATGGAAATTGACGAGATAATGGCACGTGACTGGATGCCGATCAGCGCGAACAACGGCGCGAGCATCTGCGCTAGGAATTGTTCGCCGATGTAACCGAGCGCAAGACTGGCCAGAGTAACGCCGAGCTGTGTCGCCGAAAGATAAGCATCCAGGTGGGCACGGACGTGTTTGGCGAAAGCTGCACGGCGATTACCTTCCTCGGCCAGCGCATCAAGCTGGCTGCCGCGTACTTTTACGATGGCAAATTCGCAGCCGACAAAAAATCCGTTCAGCGCAACGAGCGCGCCGATGACTGCGAGTTTAAGCAGGATCGACTCAGGCGAGCCCCAGCTCAGCGGCAATGCGAGGGCAAGCTCCGCTGCGAGGTGATGCGAAACATTCATCGGCATAACAACATGTCTCGCTCTGGCGCGGTGGTGAGAAGGATGGAAGTACGGCGCGCCGCGGTGAGATGCAGGCGAATGGGCAAGGCGATGCCCAGCCACGACCGTGCGATCCGAAGTACCGTCGGTGTTCTAAAAAGGGAAACGCAGATGCTCATCGATCGGATGCAACCTGGCATCCGAGCCCCGGCCGAGCTGCTACCAGCTCGATTTCGTGACGCCGGGGATGAGGCCGCTCGAGGCCAGCTCGCGAAAAGTGAGCCGTGAAATTTTGAAGCGCCGGATGAACGCGCGCCGGCGACCTGAAACCTGGCAGCGGTTGACTACGCGCGTAGGGCTGGCGTCGCGCGGCAACTGGGAAAGGCGGGCGTAATCTTTTTTCGCTTTTAGCTCAGCCCGCAGCGCGGCGTACTTATTCACCGTAGCGCGTTTGCGTTCGTTGCGGTTGATCCAGGAAGTTTTCGCCATATGGGAAGTGCGCAAGGTAGCGGAAAACCGGCGGGAGGCAAGTGGCACGCCGTTATCGTCAGCGTCACGGCCGTAGCGTGAGGAAATCTCCGTACTCAGCATGTAAGTGCATGCCGTCTCTTCTGTACGCCAACCATTCATGACCTTTAGGCCAACCAATTCCCGGTTGGCGAGAGGTTACAGGTCTGGCAACGAGGAATCGTTGCCCTACAGGTGTGTGCGAGATGTCGCTCGGACGGCGTCCAACCGGCCTTACAACCCACGGCCACTTCCGCCGCGAATCGGAAGCGTGTTTCTTCTTTCACAACCGGATCTGCCGGACACGCCTGAGGCGCTCGCCCGCGCGATCGAAACGGGCTTGCGCCGGTTCGTCTCGTCGGGCAGCGAGCTCGTCCGCCTGACTGGAAACAACGTTCGCGCGCTGGAGTCGTTGACCGTCAATCTTTCGGGCGCGCGGGTTGATACAATCGAGCCTGCTGCCAGGCCGCAGGTGAGGGATGTCGCGCCCGCGATTTCCGTCGGCGAGTTATCGGTGAACGCGGACCCAATCTCTGTCTTCGGTAGCGAGGTGAACTTCCAGCTCGATGCGTCCGGCGCCGAATTTCAGCAGGCGCGCCAGCCTGGCGATCACCTGCTGCTTTTGCTTCATCGCGCTCGAGGGGGGCAGGTCCGCATCGATGTTGCGCGTGTTGCACTCGAGCAATTGATCAGCCGGGCCGCGGGTCGGCTCGCGCAGAAGCAGGGTGTCACGATTGAAAGCGTCAAGTTGAGCCTCGCTCAGCCGGAGCCGCGCTCGCTCGACGCACAGGTGGCGGTGACCGCGCGCAAACTCCTTTTCCGCGCTGTACTAAACCTTTCCGGCACGATCCGCATCGACGATGAGCTGGTGGCGAACGTCTCGAATTTACGCTGTAGCGGCGAGGGACCGATCGCGTCGCTCGCCTGCGCGGCGATTACGCCGCAATTCGCACGAGTGGAGAAGCGCCCATTTCCGCTATCGGCGTTGCCTCTGGGAGAAGTGAAATTGCGCGATGTTTCCGTAGCGTTGGCCGGCAATCGCATCAGTATCGCGGCGAAATTTGGGAGCGCTGCCGAACTCGACCGTGTCGCGTAACGGCTACGCAGCCGCTTTTTCGCCTGCCGGCTCGATGTGCGCGAGTACGCCGCGAAGCTCGGCGCAATCGACTGGTTTGCTCAGCTGAAAATCAAACGGAGCGTTTGATCGCGGCTCTCGCGCAGGCAATTCATTACAATTCGTCAATGCGATCGCCGTAAGCCGTTGCCGTCGCTTTGCTTCCCGCATCACGTCGCAACCGCTGCCATCAGGCAAACCGATGTCGCTGATCACGGCATCGAACCGTTTTACTTTGAGGAACGCTCTCGCGCTCTTCACCGTGTCCGCGGCAGAGATGGAATGACCGAAATGCCCGAGCAATCCGGTTAACACCCGGCGCGTATCGCCGTGGCTTTCGACCACGAGAATGTGCAGCGTCATGGCTGAGCGGGGAATTACAATTAAGTAATCGGAAAGCGGTACTTTGCCGGTTGCGTCCGACCATTCGAATTACTCCGGCCTTTGCGGAGGATCGAGCTTCGCAATGTCGCCGAATCGTCAGCGTCAATTCTGACGCCGCAGCAGAGCGAAAAGCGGCAACGCCAAACCGAGCACGTACATCGTGCCCGGTTCTGGCACAATCGCGAGATTGTTCGTACCCGAATTTCGGGGACGCGTGGAAAACACTGGCAAACCGCGGCGTATGCACTTACAAAACCTCCGCAAATGCCCCCGACCGCTGAAGACCAGCTAGCCGCCGAGTCGCGCCAGGCGCGAAACAAACCTGTCTCGGTCGTTACTGGCGGTGCTGGGTTTCTCGGCTCGCATCTCACCGATCGGCTCCTGGCTGAAGGTCATCGCGTCATCGCGATCGATAACCTCATAACCGGCAACCCCGCGAACATCGCGCACCTCGCCGGCAACGAGAACTACCGGTTTATACGGCATAACGTTTCGAACTTCATCTTCCTTCCCGAGGCGAAGATCGATTTCGTTTTTCACTTCGCTTCGCCGGCCAGCCCCATTGATTACCTCGAGCTGCCGATCCCGACGCTGAAAGTCGGCGCACTCGGCACGCATAACACGCTCGGGCTGGCCAAGGACAAAGGCGCGACCTTCATCCTCGCTTCGACGAGCGAATGCTACGGTGATCCGCTGGTACATCCGCAGACGGAAGATTACTGGGGCAACGTCAACCCGATCGGCCCGCGCGGCGTTTACGACGAAGCGAAGCGTTTCGCCGAGGCGATCACGATGGCGTACCACCGCTACCATGGCGTGGACACGAAGATCGTGCGCATCTTTAATACCTACGGCCCGCGGATGCGGCTGCATGATGGTCGCGTGGTTCCCGCGTTCATCGGCGAAGCGCTCACGGGCAAGCCGCTCACCATTTTCGGCGACGGCTCACAGACGCGGTCGTTCTGTTACGTCAGCGATTTGATCGATGGGATTTTCCGGCTGGCCATGAGCGATTTCCACGAGCCGGTGAACATCGGGAACCCGCGCGAGATGACGATCAAGCAGTTCGCGGATGAGATTATCCGGATCACCGGCACGAAGTCGTCGATCGAGTACAAGCCGCTGCCGGTGGACGATCCGAAAGTACGGCAGCCGGATATCACGCGCGCGAAGACCGTGCTCGGGTGGGAACCGCGGGTCGATTTCGATGAAGGAATTCGCAAGACAATTCAGTACTTTCGAGAGCACCTCGATCTGGTGAAATGAGCGTTGTGCCTGCCTCCGTCATCCCGAGCGAAGCCGAGGGATCCCGACATGCGAGCTTTACCGTCGCCCAGGCAATCCTTCCACTGCGATTCACTGCGCTCAGGATGAAATGATATGAAAATCAAACCGCTGTTGCTCCCGCTACTGCTTTTCGCGCTGAACGCCTACGCTCAAGGCCGCGAATTCCAGATCACAAAAATTGCACCGAATTACATCACCTCACCGCAATTCACCTACACCGGCGCGGAGCAATACACGGCGGATCAGCGTGACCGCTGGCTCGAAGTGGAAGTGACCTTCACGGCCACACCTGAGTACACGGACGAGTTGTCGTTAAAATATTACATTCTCTTCGCCGGCAAACTGCTTACCGGCGAAGTGACGCATGTGAACATTCCCGCCGCGCGCGACAACCGCTCAGTCATGTATGTGACGCCAAAAACGTTGCAGCGGCTGCTGCTTGGCCGGCCGTTGACGCCGAACGCGCTGCAAAATGTGGCCGTGCAGTTGATGCAGCAGGGAGCGCTGAAAGATGAGATGAGTCTCAATCGTGCCCCGGCGCAATGGTACGCAACGATGTCGCAGGTGGGCGGCCTGGTGTTGAACAAAAACGAGACGCCGTTCGCGCCGCTCTACTGGGACCGTTATTGCCAGATCAAAACGGCACGATGACGCTCGTTTTTTCACGCGCTCTAATTCTAAGCGGAGCCGGGCGCCGAGTCACACGAAGAGCGTGATCAATGGCCGCGCCGGCTCGCATTCTTGCCGCTAATCTCGGCGCACAGACGATCTCAATCGCCGAGTTCCGGCCGCAGGGCAATGGCGGTCTTGTTTTGCGGGCCTATCAGCGGCGCGAAATCGTCCTCGAGAATCCCGGCGACGCCATGCGGCAAACGCAAATCACCCACGCGTTGCGCGAGATGCTCGATGCGCTCGGCGTCAGAAACGCCAGGGTCAATTACGCCGTGCCGGCACAATCGGTCTTCGCGCGTTTCGTCAAGCTCCCGGCTGTGGATGAAGAAAAGATCGAGCGAATCATCGCCTTTGAGGCGCAACAGAACGTCCCGTTCCCGATTGATGAAGTGGTTTGGGATTACCAGCTCGTCGGCGGTGGCGCTGACGAGCAGTTGCAGGTGGTACTTGTCGCCATCAAATCGGATTTGCTCGAGGGCATCAATGCCGCCGTGGAAGCAGCGGGGCTGCGCCCGGTCGTCATCGGTGTGGCGACCATGGGCTTGTACAATGCGTTTCGTTACAACTACAGCGACGTTACGGAATCCTCTCTCCTCGTCGATATCGGCGCGCGCACGACCAATCTGCTTTTCATCGAGCAGGGGCGAATTTTCTCGCGCAGTGTGCCCATCGGCGGCGGCTCTGTGAGTACCGCCCTGGCGAAGGAGTTCAACGAATCGTTCGCCCTGGCTGAGGCGCGAAAAAAAGACGCCGGATTTGTGAGCCTGGGCGGCGCTTATGCCGACCCGAATGATCCGGAAGTCGCCCGCATGTCCAAGCTCATCCGCGGCGCCATGACGCGGCTCCACGCCGAGATCATGCGCTCGATCAGCCATTACCGTTCGCAACAGCAGGGCACCACGCCGGCACGGGTGTACTTGTGCGGCGGCAGCTCGAGCATGCCGTACATGCGCGAGTTTTTTCAGGAGAAATTGCAGTTGCCGGTCGAATTTTTTAACCCGCTGCGGAACGTCGCCCTCGCGCCAGAAGCGAACGCAGGCGAGATCGCACGGTCGGCTCACTTGATGGGCGAACTGGTCGGCCTCGCTATCCGTGCCATTGCGACCTCCCCGATCGAGTTAAACCTCCGCCCCGTGAACGTGATGCGCAGACATGAAGTGGAACGGCGCCGCCCATTTCTTGTCGCCGCCGCGGCATGCCTCATTCTGGCGCTGCTTGGCTGGAGCGTTTACTACCTGCGCGGCGCGGCGGTGTTACGGGCGGGCAAAGAAACTGTGGACGCAAACGTGACGACGTTGCGGCGCTTTCAGGCGCAGCTTGATGCCGTTCGCAAAGATGCGACCGGGCTGGATCACGCAGCGGCGCCCATTCTCTCGGCCGTAAACGCGCGGGGTTACTGGCCGCAGTTATTGGAGGAGCTGAACGCGCGGCTGCCCCCCGAGAATATTTGGATCACGGAGCTGATCCCACTTTCGGGCGGCAAGCCAGCGGCGCCCGACGTCTCGCAACTAACCGCAAATCCGAACGAGCCAACGCCGGTGGCGACTCCACTTCGGCCAATACGCGCCGCGGCGAAAAATGTGCCCGCCATCGATGGGCTGCTGATTCGCGGGTTGTATCTATGGAATGCGCGGCAGCAGGAAGTGGTGGTTGAGTACTTCAACAACCTGGCCCGTTCGCCGTTCTTTAACATCGATTTGAAGGACCAGCAGCGCGTGATTAAACCGACAATGCCGAACAACACTGAGTGGGCGTTCCCTTATGAGCTGCGGCTGGATTTGAAAAAGACGCTGCCACTGCCGTGAAACGAACAGAGGTCATGTCGAGCGGCCGCACCGTAGCACGAGCATGAGTACGAGCAGGAACATGAGTACGACTGCGGGTCAGCAGCGCTTCGTCGTTAGATGAACTGGCGGCGGCCATTCTGGACTGCGTTTGCCGCAATCGGTGGCAGCGCGCTCCTTCTCGCGCTCATCTTGCTTTGGTGGACGCGGAGCAATTTCGCCGATGCAGATACTGCGTTCCGTTCCGCGGCTAGTGAGCAGCGTCAGCTGGAAAGCGGCAACCCTTACCCCAGCGAAGCCAATGTGCGCAAAATGCGCGGGCATTTGGCTGAGTACCGCGCGTCACTGGATAAGTTGAAAGCCGAGCTCGGCACGCACGTGCTGGCCACGCCGCAGATCGCGCCTAACGAGTTCCAAACACGGCTGCTCGATGCGATCACGGCCACAGCCAACAACGCGCGGGAGCATCGGGTCAAACTGCCGGAGAATTTCAAGCTTGGCTTTGATGAGTTCGTCTCGAGCTTGCCCAAAACTGAGGAAGCGCCAAAACTGGGCCAGGAACTGGCGCAGATCCAACTCTTGCTGAACCTCGTCATCGAAGCTCGTGTCGATGCGGTGACGATGTTCCGGCGCGTCAAGAACGAGCCCGCGCAGGCTCAAACAATCGCGCCACAGCTCGCACCGCAACGCCTTCCACCTACTGGCGAGACGGCAGAGCAGAAGAAACAGCTGGCGACGCGCGCGGTCGAGTTCACGATTTCAGCCCCCGCTTCCGCCCTGCGCAAGGTCATCAATCAGATCTCATCTTCAGGAGATCAGTTTTACATCATCCGGACGGTGCACGTGAAAAGCCAAAAGGATAAAGGCCCGACGCGCGAAACCGCAAGCGCAGCCGCTGCGACGCCCACGCCGCCTGCGAACCCGGCTGGCGCGACGGCGAATGCCACGCCCGCATCGACACCTCCAGGCGCGATCCAGTTCGTCGTCGGGAATGAACACGTCGACCTATCCGCGCGAGTGGAGCTGGTCGATTTCAATTTTTGATGAGCGCTCCCACTCGTACTCTGCTCGTAGCTCCGGCTCGTTCTCGTGCGCTTCTCAGAGCGCGCGGCGGCAGCATTGCCCGAGCAGACGCATCAGCACGAAGCACGAGCATGATCAGGAGCTGGAGCTTCAGTACGAGCAAACATCGATGGATTGGCTGAAGAATAATTACGAGCGCGTCGCACTGATCGCTGCCGTTCTCATTTTGCTACTCAGCGCGTTTGCGATCTTCCGCAGCGCTGCGGCGTTCAGCGATGAGTTCGCAGGGCTTGAATCGCATCCGCCGCAGCGCTCGCCGGCGCCACCTGGCCGCGCGAACGAAGTTGAGCAAGCCGATAAAGAATTGCGCCAGCCACCGCAATGGACTTTCAGTGGCCGCTCGGGGTTGTTCGTGCCGGAAAAACATTTCATCTCGGCCAATGGCGAGCCGGCCACTTTGCAGACGACGGAAGTGCATCCGCCGGTGCCGAACGAGTGGTTCGAGCAGTATGGCCTGCCGATCGCGGACGCGGACGTACTCGACCAGGATCCCGATGGTGATGGGTTCACCAATCTCGATGAGTGGCAGGGTCACACCAATCCCACTGACCCGCAATCCCACCCGCCTTACACCAGCAAGCTCAAACTGAAGTCATCCTCGCAGGAGCCGTTCCGGCTCGTTTTCTCCTCGCGCATGGAGGACACCTTCGCCATCAACACTATCGATCTGCGGCAGCCAACGCAATTCGTGAAAATCGGCGATAACATTGCGGGGACGCATTTCAAAGTGGCGAAGTTCACCGAGAAAACGGCCAAGGATAAGTACGGCACCGACGAAGATGTCTCCGAACTAACGCTGGAGAATACGGAAACACACCAGCAGCTTACGCTTGTAAAAGAGCAGGTAGCTATCTCGCCGGAGTCGGTCGCGACCTTTGTTTACACGTGGAAAGGCCGCAAGGAATTCGTCGTCAAAAAAGATCAGGAATTTTCGCTGCCACCTGAGACCGACATTAAGTACAAGCTCATCGACGTGCAGCCGAACAAGGCGGTCATCGTGAGCAATCAAAAGCCCGATGCGCCGATCGAGATCAGTCTGCTCGCGCAGTAAGTGCAAAGGCGAAACCTGTCCGCGATCATCGTGCTGTTGCGCCGCTGCTCTGTGTGACACGCACAATGTTTTGGTCGCAATTAGCTAGTTTCGCGGCCAATTCCGTCGGCAGATTTTTGTCGGCAGGACGAAGCGCGCCGCGCCTCACGAGCGTCGCGACGGTTTCCGCGGCCATTCGGTAGTCGTCGCGAGCCTCGGTCCACCGGGCGACGCGTTCCGGTGCAGGGATATTCCGCGTCGCGGCAAGTGCATGAGCGTTACCTAACGTCTCGTAACACAGCCCGAGGTTGCGCAGGTAAATCATATTCGCCGCATCGTTATGAACGAGCTGCCGGAAAGTAGCTAACGCCGTTGTTCCTTCAGTTACCGCACGACCGGGATCTCCGCTATTCACTGAAGCTTCAGCCATGTCTTCATGAATACTGGCGGCGTCGAACCTTGCTTGTACATCCTTTGTGTCAGCAGCAGCGAGTTTCTCGTAAATCGTAAGCGGTTTAGGAAGCTCCTGTAGCGCGGCGGCATAATCACCGGTCTGAGTTAACACCTCGCCAAGCCGGTACGAAATCAATGCAAAGTCGCGTTGCGCGCTCGCATTAGCCGGATCTGAGGCAGCTAGCGATTGCGCGATGGCAACCGACTTGCGCAAGCTATCGAGCGCTTCCTGCTTGTTGTCACGCCAGCCGTCGCCGAGCTTCATCAAGCTGACAGCGACACTACGTTGTACTCGACGATTCTCTGGATCGCCATCGAGCAAATGTTGCCACATTGCAGCTTCTTTGCGGAAGCATGCCATTCGCTCCTCCAGGTGATCTGTTTTTCGCAATCCATCGCCAAGTGCGTCGTAAGCGCGCGCCAGCTCTTCGGCAAAGTGCGGATTACCAGGATTAGCTGACGATAAACTCTCAAAGATCCCTAGTGATTTGCGATAACTCCCCACCGATCCTGCGACGTCGCCCTTTTGGTCGAGAATATCGCCCATTGCCCGGTAGGTCTTCGCTAGTTGCTCCTGCGCTTCATTCCCTGGATGAATGCGAGCAAGGGATTGCCGCATCGTAAGTGCTTTCGTGTAACTTTGGTACGCGCCTTTAGTGTCACCCAGGTTTGAAACGTATGGGTTACCCTGAATGTCGCCGAGTTTCTCATAAGCGGTGGCGAGTTCACTTTGCAGCGTCGCGTCGCCGTGGGCTTCCCGGGCCAGCCCATCGAGATAGCCTAAGGCACGGCTGACCAGCAACTGCCTGGCCGGAGTCGAGCCCGCGAGATTTTTGATAGAGTCATGCACGTCGAACATGAAAGATTCAGCCATCTGGCGGATATCGTTAAAGCGGCGTTCAGCCTTGCCTTTTTCCATCCTGGCAATCCGCGCCTGCCACGCGCTGATGATAGTGGCTGCGATGAGAGCGATGAGCACAGCGGCTGTCGCCGCAACGCCTGCTTTATGCCGGCTGATGAACTTTCCTGCGCGATAACGCGCCGTACTTTTGCGCGCGACGACCGGCCGCCCTTCGAGATACCTGCCAATGTCATCTGAAAACTGCGGGACGGTTTGATAACGCCGCTCCGGTTCCTTACGCAGCGCCTTAAGTATAATGTTATCCAGATCGCCACGGAGTAGCGTTCGAGCCTTTGTGTCGGCGGTGCGATCTCTGCCGAGGGCCAGACTCGGTTTTGTTGGTTCTGTCTCTGTAATGGCCTTTGCGATTGCCGCCGGGTTGTGCTTGTCCAGCTTGTACGGCTTTTCGCCTGTCAAAAGCTCGTATAACAAAACGCCTAACGAATAAATATCCGTCGCCGTCGTCACCGGCTCACCACGTACCTGCTCGGGACTGGCATACTCCGGCGTCATCACTGACGCGAAAGTCATCGTTACCTCGGGTAATGCGGAGCTTGGGTCGAAAAGCTTCGCGATACCGAAATCGAGTAACTTTGGTTCGCCGCTGCCGGTCACACGGATATTTGCCGCTTTAAGGTCGCGGTGAATGACGAGACGCCGATGCGCGTAAGAGACAGCGCCACAGATTTGCCGAAAAAGCTCCAGCCGCTGAAAAATAGACAGCGCTTTCTCTCGGCAATAATCGTCGAGGCGCGGCCCATCCACATACTCCATGACGAAGTACGGCAACCCGCCTGAAGTTAATCCTGCGCTGAAAAGCTGAGCTATGTTTGGATGCACAAGCCCTGCGAGTAAGCGCTCCTCTTCATGGAAACGGCGGATAATGCTTGCCGTGCCCAAGCCGGGCTTAAGTAGTTTGATCGCGACCTGGCGGCCTAACGATTTGTCTTGCGCCAGGTAAACTTCGCCCATCCCGCCTTCGCCGATTAGACTTACAATTGTATAATTGCCCAGCTGTTCCCCCGGCGAGAGTTCGCTCTCCGATTCGCCAAGAATCCCGGCGAGTTTCGCGTGCGCGGCCTCCTGCATTAACTCGCGCGCGGATCCTTCCTGCGCGAGCAGTGACTCTACCTCGCGGCGAAGCTCAGCATTTCCCTCACAGCGGGCGTCGAGGAATGCGCCGCGACCGTCTGCCGGAACCTCGAGGGCCGACTTTACGATCTCAGCGAGTTCAGACGAAGGATCGTTGAGCGGGGCCTCCACAGGTTTCGAATTTCAACGCAGATTTCCGTCAGAGCAGATAACCGTCCGTTTTGAACCCGAATTCTCCGGAAAGGTCCTCACGCGGCATTGTCCATCAACTCGCGTGAGAGCCACAGCCTGGCAAAGTGCCAGTCACGCAGGACGGTTTTTTCTGAAATCTGCAGCGCATCAGATATCTCCCTCGTGTTCAGCCCGCCGAAAAACTTTAACTCGACCACGTGCCCTTCGCGTGGGTGGTGGGACGCCAGGTTTTGCAGAGCGTTGTTGAGCGCGAGCACTTCCACCGCGCCTTTGATCGCCAGTTCGGTCGCATCGGTGAGCGATAGCTTTCGCTGAAGTCCGCCGCGTTTCGCCGCTGTGTGGGCCCGGGCGTGATCGACAAGAATGCGCCGCATTGCTTGCGCGGCGATGCGGAAATAATGGGCGCGACTGAGCAGCTTTATATCCTTCGTCTTCGCCATACGCAGCCAGGCCTCATGCACCAGCGCCGTAGGTTGTAGAGTGTGATCTCCCCGCTGCCGGGCGAGGTAGCTCCGCGCGAGGCAGCGTAACTCCTCGTACACCAGCGGCATTAAGCTCGCGCCCGCGGCAGCATCGGCTTCGCTCCCGTCGTGGAGCTGGCGTGTGACTTCCTGCGGGGGGTTCATCGCTCGTGTGGCAGTCCATTCGAGGGTAGCAAATCCTTCGGTGGCGGTGAAAGAGAAAAATGTCCGTTTCACGGCTGGGTTCCCGTTGTTGTAGTGGAGAGCAAATTAACCGAATCGGGGATGCACTGTGCCGAGCAAAATTATGAATACTCGTGCGCGCAGAATTAACCGAATGAAGTCGCGGGTTAGACTTGCGGCGGCAACTCTATTGCTGACGAATCGCGCTCTTGCTAGCTGGGCTCACGGTTGCGTTCGGACTTAAGGTTTCGCTGCGCAGGCGACCTTAACCCTCGTCTTCGGAATAAGTCGGCTTCGTTCTCCTTCGGTTAGCCTAACGAGCTAATAAGGGCATCAAAGAAGCCTGGTGCAAATAAGAGCAGCAAAGAAGGGCAATCCTGCTCATACCGTCGCTAACCGGATCGACCCAATTACTAGCCAGACCACTGTTGTATTTTCGCAGGTTTTGCCAGGCGCCACCGTCAACGTCGGGTTTCTGGTCGGTGACGTGAACGGCAGTCGACGAATCGATACACGTTACGCGATTGTGGTTGGAATCTCTCGGGCGACAGCACCTCTCTATCCTGAAAGAGGTTCGTGATTTGATCGGCTGCGGTGATCGGTGGTGGTGGACTTCGATGCAACCCATCGGCTTGAGGAAAAGCGACAAGTTTTTGCGGAAAAATGTCCGTTTAAACCAACGGTCTTCGTTTATTTGACTGAGGCGCACTATGAAAAAAATCGGTTCCGAATGCGGTGTTTCTAGGTCATCTGTTTTGCTCGCACTTGTTCTTTGCTCGATCGGCGCATTGCTCGCAGTGTTCAGCTTCGGCGCGATCCCGTCGAGTGAGATGACAGGCGCGGTTCCTACGCGCCTTGGAAATCCAGCTTTTGTTGAAAAACCGCCTGGCTTTTCGAGCGCCAGCCCAGCGATGCCGAGCCGAAATGCGTTGCCGAACGGCCCGTCGCCAAGTGGGCCTGGGAACGCGTGGTCAGTGGTGCCGTCACCAAACAATGTCGCAGTGGCGTCTGGTCAGCTTTATGACGTCACCTGTACTTCAGCATCCCAGTGCTGGGCTGTGGGCACGTATCAATATTCTGGCGCGCGTAACCAGACGGTGATCGAGCAGTGGGACGGCACCACCTGGAGCATTGTCTCCTCACCGAACACCAGCACAACAGACAACAACATCCTTTACGGCGTCACCTGCACTTCAGCGTCCCAATGCTGGGCGGTGGGCACTTCCAACAACGGCACACTGATTGAGCAGTGGAACGGCAGCGCCTGGAGCATTGTCGCCTCACCCAACACCAGTACAACAGACACTGATTACCTTAATGGCGTCACCTGCACTTCAGCCTCCTAGTGTTGGGCGGTGGGGTATTACAGTTCCAGCTCGGGATTTAATCAGACGCTCATTGAGGAGTGGAACGGCACGGGCTGGAGCATAGTTTCCTCACCCGACGCTGGCACGGCAAACGACCAGCTTTACGGCGTCACCTGCACTTCAGCGTCACAGTGCTGGGCTGTGGGCGGTTACGATAACGGCGGCTATATCCAAACGCTTATTGAGCAGTGGGACGGTACTGCCTGGAGCATAGTCTCTTCACCCAATATTAGCACAACCGAAACTAACGAGCTTTTCGGGGTGACCTGCACTTCAGCGTCCCAGTGCTGGGCTGTGGGCTATTACTACAACGGGAGGTATGATCAAACATTCATTGCGCAGTGGAACGGCACTGCCTGGAGCTTCGCCGCCTCGCCTAACACCAGCAGGTCAGAAAACGACAGCCTCCACCATGTCACCTGCACCTCAGCGTCCCAGTGCTGGGCTGTGGGCTCTTACGATAATGCGAGCGGTACTTCTCAGACGCTCATTGCGCAGTGGAACGGCACTGGCTGGAGCATTGTCTCCTCACCCGATACCAGCACGACAAACTACAATCTCCTTCAGGGCGCCACCTGCACTTCCGCTTCGCAGTGCTGGGCTGTGGGTTATTATTACGATAATGACGGCTCTCCCCAGACGCTGGTTGAGCAGTGGGACGGTACCGCTTGGAGCATTGTCTCCTCACCCAACCCTAGCACGACGGGCCAAAACTACCTTAACGGCATCACCTGCACTTCAGCCTCCCAATGCTGGGCTGTGGGCGAGTACATGTCTAACTCGGGGTATAACCAAACGCTCATTGAGGAGTGGAACGGCACGTCCTGGAGCATAGTTTCCTCACCCAGCACCAGCACAACAGACAGCGACTACCTTGACAGCGTCACTTGCACTTCCGCGTCCCAATGCTGGGCTGTGGGCTATTACGCCTCTACCGCCGGTAATGATCAGACGCTCATTGAGGAGTGGAACGGCGCTGCCTGGAGCATCGTTTCCTCACCCAACACTAGCACGACGGGCCAAAACTACCTTAACGGCATCACCTGCACTTCCACGTCCCAATGCTGGGCTGTCGGCTATTACACCTCTACCGCGTATTATGATCAGACGCTAATTGAGCAATGGGACGGCACCGCCTGGAGCATAGTTTCCTCACCCAGCACTAGCCCAACAGACGACGACTTCCTTTACGGCGTCACTTGCAGTTCCGCGTCCCAGTGCTGGGCTGTGGGCTTTTACTCACTCCATACAGTGGGCTCTCCCCAGACGCTCATTGAGGAGTGGAACGGCACCTCCTGGAGCATAGTTTCCTCACCCAACACCAGCACAACAGACAGCGATTATCTTTATGGCATCACTTGCACTTCCGCGTCTCAATGCTGGGCTGTGGGCTATTACACCTCTAACTCGGGCTATAACCAGACGCTAATTGAGCAATGGGATGGCACGGCCTGGAGCATAGCCTCCTCAGCCAACACCAGCGCAACAGACAATGACTACCTATACGGCGTCACTTGCAGTTCAGCGTCCCAGTGTTGGGCTGTAGGCCATGCCGATTCTGTTGGTACACTGATTGAAACCAATAATTCGGCGTCACCAACCCCTACACCTACACCAGTACCGACGCCTACACCTGTATCTACACCTCCAACACCAACACCTCCTCCACCTCCTCCGACGCCTACACCTGTATCTACACCTCCAACGCCAACCCCAACCCCAACCCCAACCCCAACACCGACCCCAACCCCAACCCCAACCCCAACCCCAACCCCAACACCGACTCCAAGCCCAACACCGACACCAACCCCCGCCCCAACACCAACACCGACACCGACACCGACACCGACACCGACACCGACACCGACACCAACACCGACACCAACACCGACACCAACACCAACACCAACCCCAACACCAACCCCAACCCCAACACC
>JAFASN010000098.1 GCA_019244415.1 Verrucomicrobiota bacterium
CACGGGCGAGCCCGTCGCGTTCAAGGTGCAACGGCAAGGTAAGCCGATGCAGCTTCAGGTTTCCCTGGCTCATCGCGACACTGGCAACTACATCGTGCCTCCGTACTCACATGACGAACCACCGAGGTATCTGGTTCTGGGCGGACTGGTGTTTCAAGAGCTATCGGAGCAATATCTTCGGGCCTGGGGCATGAACTGGCTGCGTGATGCGCCGCAGAGATTTGTTTATTTCGACCGCTTTCAATGGGAACTATTCCCACAGGGAAACCAGCACGTTGTTATCTTGAGCCAGATCCTCCCGGTAAATGGAACAATGGGCTATGAAGACTTTAGCTATCTCACGGTGGCCAAGGTAAACGGGAAAGAGATTCATTCACTCGATGATCTGGCCGAGACAGTGAAAGAGCCGGTAGATGGGTTCTTCAAAATTGAGACGGAGGAAGACCCAAAGATCATCCCGCTCGACGCCGCCCAGGCGCAGAAGGATGAGGCTGCCTTGCACGACAGCTACGGCATTCCAGAGCTGCAACGGCTGAAGTAGCTCAGCTTAACTGGCGTTCTACTTTTCCAATAAACGAGCTAACCTCGCGAGTATAGCTCCGGAAAGGATCGCTCATTAGGAGGATATCATGCGGCCCGGCTGCGATTGAATCCCAGTTGATGACGTAAGGCAGGTCCGAATTGCGGAAGAAATCAACTGCGCGAGCGCGTCCCGCTGCTCGCGAATTCCGTGGAGGCGAGCAAGCTGCCTCGGCTCTCCGCACAGTCTCGTTCCACTCAGCGATGCGCTTGCCGCTTTTCACTTCGAAAAAGAGACCACGCGCCGGGTCGATGTTATGGTACTCAAGGTCGAGACTAAGGAGCCACGGATGGTTCCAGCTCACCTTTTCAGCCTCGATGAACGATTCGAGCAGCCAGCGTTTGGTAATCCAATCGACGCCGCCGATCAGCGCATAGCGGTTACTCGCGAGCGAATCGAGGACGAAACTCCAGCTCTCCAGTAGCCAGTCGGTCTCGACATCCTGTCCATGCAGATGTTTGGCCGCGCACTCAAGGAAGCGCCATTGTACTTCGAGGGCGTCGATGCTTCTGCCGTTCTCGAGCGAAACATGCCACGGACCGTCAGGATGATGCGATAGCTCACGCGTGGCAGCGACTGCGTCATCGAGGACAAGGCCGCGCGGGAATTTGCCTTCTTCCAGAAGGGTAAGTACGCACGAGGTCGCTCCGAGCTTCAGGGCAGTGGCAAACGGGCTCATGTTTGAATCGCCAATGAGCAGGTGCAGCCGGCGAAATTTACGATAATCGGCGAGTGGTTCATCGCGGGCGTTAATGATGGCGCGATTAAACTGCACCCATTGATAAATGTCGTTGACGATGTGGTCGGCACGCTGGCTGATCTGGTACTCGACTGGAGCGCTGCTACCCGGCGGCTCGAAATCGAAAGCTAATGGATGTGCCTGGCCTACGCGGCCGGCACCGGTATAAAGCTGGCGAGTCGCAAGAAAGCTAAGCAATGTGCCGAGGACGACCGGGGCAAATTGAGTAGCTCGATGCATGAGATAGTTCTCGTGACAGCCGAAGGTCGCGCCGGTGTAGTGGTCGATGTTGTTCTTGATAAACGAGACACGATCGGTCGCCCCCATTTCGCGCAAGGCCTGAAGAAGCAATGCATCGCCGGCCAGATCGTAGGTGACGGCATCGCGCAAGCGCACGCATTCGGGCGAAGCGTACTCGATGTGTCCCATGTCGAGGTAAAGGCGGCCACCGTTGACGAGGAATCCGCCGTTGCCCGGCGGCTCTTCATAGTCGCGATAATGAAGATCGAGTGCGCCGAGCTTTGCCTGGCGGAAAATGTGGCTCCTTACGCGTGCCGGCCAAGCCTCGCTCGAGAGCTCCGCGTCGTGAATAAGCGCGCCGTACTCCGTCTCAATACCGACGACGCGATTCATCGGCATGACCATTCCTCAGCAGCTTGGGATGGACAAGAGCAGACCGGGGCTTGCGTACTCAGGCCGTGGCGGCAGTTTACCGGGATGGCAGTTTTCCCACTGCGCAGTCCATCGCAGAAAACAGGTGGCATCGTCTATTTCGGTCGTATGCTGGACAAGATTCGCGTGCATGCGCGCGGAGAATTACCGACCGAATATCAGCCGAACCTCGGCAAAGGCTTCGATGGATCGTGCATTAAGTTCCTGCGAGTGAAGTACGACGAGCTTGTCACCCGCGTGAACGGAGGCGCGAGTGACGAAGAAGCGTTGCGGTGGTGCTTCCAAGCGGGCCATCATCCTTCAGACGAAGAGATTCTTGTATGGAACGAATGGATGCGGAAGCGCGGCTGGAACGACGAGATCACGCCGATTCTCGCTCGCCGCAAAGCGGAAGCGGGCTTGAGCAATCGTGACGATATCCAGACGATGTTTGGGTTTATCGACGTGGATGAAGGGCGGTCGCCGCGGGTGTAGCACTGCGTGCAGCAGGCGTGAAGAGCGCTCGCGCCGGCGCTGAGAGTACGGGCGGTGGTGGCGGTTGTGTTCGCCAGTCGATGAACTTCCAAACACTGAGTACGAGCAGGACGACTGCGATCGCCGCAATAATGCCTCGCCGATCAGGCAAAGGAACGCTTACTCCGAGAGGGTGTCTATGCGCTCGGCCAGGGCGAAATCGAGATCAGTCAGGCCGCCTTTGCTGTGCGTGGAAAGTACCAGCCGTACTTTATTGAACCGAATGTCAATATCGGGGTGATGTTCCTCTTCCTCAGCCACTTCCGCTACGGCGTTCACAAAATCGATGGCGTCCGTGAAATCGTCGAACTCGAAGGTGCGCTCGATGTGCTTTTTCTCCAGCTCCCATTCCGGCACTTTTTTGAGGCGATTTTTCAGCTCATCGGCTTTGATCAAGTCGGCCATAACGGCGAACGACTAACACCGGAAAACGTTTTTGCAAACGGCGATTCGGCACTGCCAAATGCGTCGCCCAGTTACTCAGCGGGTCAGGATTTTGCGTAGGTTTTTTGCGGCATCAAACAGCTCGACCGCAGTGGCGCGGGCCTCTGCGGAGAGAGAATCCCACTCCCTGATCACCTGGCGCGCTGATGCCGCCGCAGCATGGACGTTATCGACAAAAAAGAAGCCACTCTGCCCGGGTAAATAGCGGGCCGCCCCGGTGTCTTCCGTGACCACGGGCCGGCCCATGGCGAGAAAAGTAGCCGCGCGATCGCTGACCCAGCCAGTGCGCCACGTCACGTCCACGCCTTTGATCGCGGTAAACTCGCCGGCGGCTGAGCCGATGTACTCGCGATACCGCTTTGCCGTTTTCGCTACCGTATGCGGAGCAATGACATGCCAGCCATGTTGGGCCAGCCGGGCGTGCTCCCGATCATCCGGGCTGATGTTCATGGCGAGCTCGAACTCTGCTTCCGGCACTGCTTTGGGCAGGTCGAGGTATTTCTCGAAGGCGAATTTTTTCGAGAGATCAGGGAACTCGCCGTTCACTTCCACCGCGCCGCCCCAGTACCATTGGCCGATGGTGGTGAACTTCGCCCGGGGCGGTCGCCGTCGGCGCTGAATCAATTCCGTATCAACCAGCGGGTAAAACGTCCGCCAGGGCAGCGGTGAGTACGGCAGGCGGCAATCAGGCGCACCGAGATTCAGCCCGATAGTGCAAAACTCGTGGTGCGCCGATTGGCCCATCTCGAGCTTGGTCATCCAGTAGAAAATCTCGCTTGGGTCGAGGTCGCACAAAATCCTGCGCTCGAACTGGAGAAGCAACGGCGGATGGACTGAGTAACTCAAGTTCAAAAGTGTAGTCGGGCCGGCGAGCCGCTGCCGCAGATGGCGTTGCGACATCCCGAAGCTGCGCATGGACGCAAGCTCGTGCACGTCTTCCGCGCGTGGTTGATAGAGAAGACAGTAATTTTCCGCGAGACCATAACTACGCAGTTGCGCCTGGAAACTGCGAACGGCCCGCCGATCTGCTGCCTCGTTTCCTGTGCTGGGAAAAATCTCCAGCCACACTGCGTCCAATCCGAGGCGTTTCAGGCCAAGCACCCATTGCAGCGGGACGGAAAAAACTCCCCCGCCCTCGCGGTACTTGGCGGCAAAGCCGCAGCCGACGAATACAGTCATAGCGCGGGTAAGTACGGGCGGAGCTATCATGTGCCAACGGGCAAGTGTCAGCTTGTCTGGCACAACCTGCGAGTGATAGAACCGCGGGCATGAGAAAACTTGCCGGTCTTTTTTTTGCCGTACTTCTGCCTTGCACGGCGTACTCGCAGGAACAAAAGCTCGCTCGCCACTTTCCTGACGCATGAGGGATTGGCCGCCGCGAAACTGGAGCGCCGCTCGGGAAACCATCTTTTCATTCCCGCGCGCATCACATCGGCGAGTGCGACAGGCACATTCGTGACCGTGCAATTCCCCAGCGCGATCGTTTTCGCCACGCTTGCTTCGTAGTTCTCCCCACTCCTGCCGAAAACGGCGCCCACGTGTGAGTTCGTGCCCTGAACGGTGAGGCCAAATGTTGCGATGCTGTTTTTGTCGATGAGCGTGAACGGCGCGCCGGTGTCGATCATCAACGCCGCTTCTTTGCCATTGGACGCGGGCGATGGCCGGCGCGAACCCATTCGCATTGGCCGCGTGAAGGAATTGAAGATCGGCGACTTCGCCATCCCGAACGCCGCCGTCATCGCGATGGATGTTTCCAGCGAAGTACTCCGGACGAAAGTGCCTGCGGAAAGCAATGCCGGGCTTTTCGGCGCCGAGTACCCGGCGTGGAATTTGCCGTCATCGATGTGGCCGGCAGAGCACTCTACCTGCGGCAGCCGGATTAGCTGAGTACGGCGGCGGCATTTCTGTGCTTGCCGCAGGCGCGACATTTTTGATATCAGTGCGGTCCCACGCAACGTCGTTCACCTTCACCCACTCACGCTTATGAAAACAGTGCTCGCTGGTTTTGCCGCTACCCTCCTCGTGCTGCCGCTCCAATCGCAGCAGACGAACTCAAAGGTTCCCACCCGGTATAACGAAGCCACCATTGCGCAACTCCAGGCTGAGATGCGCTCGGGCAAGCTCACGTCCGTGCAGCTCACACGCGAATATCTCGCGCGCATCTTTGCCCTCGATCAGGGGGGCGCCGATCACGGCGTCAACTCCATCATTGAGTTGAATCCCGACGCGCTGGAGTTGGCCGAGCGCGCCGATCGCTTGCGCAAAGAAGGCAAAGTACTTGGACCGATGCATGGCATTCCGGTCTTGCTCAAGGACAACATCGATACCGGCGACAAGATGCAGACCACAGCGGGCTCGTTCGCGCTCGCGGGGAGACCGGCGCTACGGGATTCCACTGTCGCGGCGAATCTGCGCGCCGGAGGCGCGGTGATTCTCGGCAAAACGAACCTTTCGGAGTGGGCAAACTTCCGCTCGTTCGAAGCGACCAGCGGCTGGTCGGGGCGCGGCGGACAGACGAATAATCCCTACGCACTGGATCGTAATCCCTGCGGCTCGAGTGCCGGATCAGGCGCAGCTACCTCGGCGAATTTCACCACTGTTTCCCTCGGTAGCGAAACGGACGGCAGCATCGTTTGTCCCGGGAACGCTAATGGCGTAGTGGCGCTGAAACCAACCGTCGGCCTGGTCAGCCGCGCGGGTGTTGTCCCGATCTCCCACACGCAGGACACGGTCGGCCCGCACGCGCGCACCGTGGCCGATGCCGCCATCACGCTTGGTGTGATCCAGAGCCGTACTTATGACGGACGCGACCCTGCCACCGGCGGCGTGCCACTCGGCTGGCGCGGGACGGGTAAAACGCGGCCGACCGACATCCCGACCGATTACACGAAATTCCTGGACCGCGACGGATTGAAAGGGGCGCGCCTGGGTCTCACGCGCGTCGGGCTGAGCGGCTACACGAATGTGACGACGCCACAAGACGTGCTCGATGCCTTCGAGCAGGCAGTCACTGCGCTGCGCAATGCCGGGGCGACGGTGATTGATCTCGACGCGCAAGGGTTCACCTTCCCTTCCGCTGACGGCGAAACGCTCGTACTCTGCTACGAGTTTCGGCAGGACATCGCAAAGTACTTCCACACGCGCGTCGGCGTACCGGTCGCTGGCGGAAATCTCGAGACGGCAATCGAGTTCAACCAAGCGCATGCGGCAGTGGAAATGCCCTTCTTCAATCAGGACATTTTCACCTTGTGCGAATCGCTTGCCGAAGGGCCGAACACGCCGCAGCCGCTATTCGGCGGGATGACCTACAACCAGGCGCTGGAGATCGACCGCGAATCTGGCATCAACGGCATCGACGCGGCGTTGAAGAAGTTTAATCTCGATGCTGTCGTGTCCGCCACGGACAATCCGGCCTGGTCGACCGATCTCATTTACGGCGACCATTTCATTTACGGTACTTCCGGCCTCGCTGCACCCGAAGGTTACCCGATCATCCAGGTGCCCGCCGCGATGGTGCACGGCGCGCCGCTCGGGATCAGCTTCTTCGGTACGGCTTTCAGTGAACCGACGCTGATCAAGCTCGCGTCCGGGTTCGAAGCAGTCACCCAGGTGCGCGCCCATAATCTGCCGACCTTTGCCGACACCGTTCCGCGCCATCACATCGAAGGTATTCCGCTGAATCGCCCGCGCACAGACTCGGAGGCAGAGAAGGCGCAGGAAGCGAAGAAAAGACCGGTGCACCTCTGAGCGCGGGACGGCGGACAGTTTTCGCCTCTACGCCGTCTTGAGCCAGCTACGCAGCACTTCGGCCACACTCCAGGCTTGCGCGATGCAGCCGCCGGCATGGTGCGGCTCACGCGCATCGAAGACTTCGCTGATGGTGCCAAGCCCGTCATCGTCGAGGTGCTCCGGGAAACGGGTGAGGAAATGTCGCGCCGTTTTATTTTCGTTAGGATGAACCTTTAGCCAGGCATCAATGAAGGGTCCGATCAGCCACGCCCAGACGGTGCCCTGATGGTAAGCGCCATCACGCGAACGGAGGTCGCCACTGTAGATCGGCTTGTAATCCGGATGATCGGGCGAAAGTGAGCGCAAACCCACGGTGGTCAGCAGCTTTTCCTGCGCGACTTTCATGACCGAAGCCCAGCGTTCCTGCTCGAGTACAGGATGATCGAGCGAGATTGCGAAAATCTGGTTCGGCCGGCACGAGGGATCAGCAGTGCCGCTCTCGCCATTGCAATCGACCACATCGTAAAGGTAACCACCTTCCGCAAACCAAAATCGCTCGTTAAATGAATGCCGCGTCTGTTTCGCACAGGTGCTGTACTTTTCTTCGCCGCCGAGATCGCCTGATTGTCCGCACCATCTGGCGAGAAGCTCGAGCGCGTTGTACCAAAGCGCATTGATCTCGACCGCTTTCCCGCGGCGGGGTGTGACCACCCAGTCACCCATTTTCGCGTCCATCCAGGTGAGCTGAAAACCTTCTTCGCCTTGCGCCAGCAAGCCATCGTGTGGGTCAACGTGGATATTGAAGCGAGTACCGCGGAGATGGTACTCAGCGATGTTGATCAACGTGGGTAGCAGCAGGCGCAGCGTCGTTTGATCGTCCGTGTACTCGAGATACCTGCTGAGCGCGTGAAAGAACCAGAGCGTCGCATCCACCGTGTGGTAGAGCCCGCCTTTTTTCCCATCCGGAAACATGTTCGGAATCAATCCGTGACGGACATAATGGGCGAACGTGCGCAGGATGTAACCGGCCTCGAGGCAACGGCCGGTCACGAGCGTGAGACCTTCGAGCGAGATCATGGTGTCGCGCCCCCAATCAGTGAACCAATGGTAACCCGCGATCACCGTTCGTACTTCATCTCCGGCCGCGTGCGCACGCGCAGCTTCCTCGGCCCTGCCAGCGGGTGTAATGATGAAATCGTCCGCGGCAAAAACCAGCTCCGCGGGAAATCCGGCGCGCGCTTCAGGCACAGCGTCGTCGAGCATCTTCGCGCGGCGCTCACTCTCGGCCGCAAGGGCGTTTGCGGGCGAGAGAACGTCAATGATGTCCCAGGTTTCCGTCGAAGCGATGAGCGCAGCAGAATCGTGCTCGCGCAAATCAATGTGGAAGAAGCCCGGACTCCACAGATCACCTTCAAAGGCGTAACCGCGGCTTTGTTCGATGCGGTACGCGACCTGATGAATGGCGTGCGGTGAAACGGTGAATTCCGCTTCACCATTCGCCGCTCTCATGCGCAGCGGTGGCAAATCAGTGTGCGGGGCGGTGATTTCGTAGCGGTGATCGATCGCGGTAAGCTGATAAGGGCCAGCTGGCCCCTCGTTCACGGCTGTCTCGTAATGACGGAAGCTGAAGGCCGGTCGCAGCTCGAGAGCAGGGCGTTTCTCGCCGCGCAAAATCCGGTAGGTCAGGTGCACGGTATTTTGCCGGTGCAAAAGGAGCACGCGCTTTTCGATCACCAGATCCCGCACGTGGTAGGTCCATATCGGAAGGCCGTTCTCGAGACGGAATTCGTGGAGATAATCAGCGGCGCCGAGATCGAGTTGTCCGCCGGCGCGCTCCTCGGCGCCGAGCGAGATGGTTTCGCCGTCGTCGAATCGCAGCCGCTCCGAAACGTGGTTCCACATGACCATCCGGCCATTAGGCGCGGGTAGCGCGGCGATGAGCAGGCCGTGATAACGACGAGTGATCGCGCCGGAAATCGTGCCTGAAGCAAAACCGCCGAGGCCATTTGTGACGAGCCATTCACGCGTGAGCAGCAGATCGCGCGAATGATGCGTTTTATCCCATCGAAGTGAACGTGCGGTGAAAATCATTCCGTTCGCATTCGGACGAAGCAAAGCCTGAGTACAGAATCGGCGATTGTGTTTCCGCAGAAAGAATCACGAGCCCTCTCGCTCTGACGGGCGTGAAATGACGGCATCCGAGCTATCGTTTCTTCGGTTTTTTGCGCGGCTTTTTGCGTACTCGCGGGCAAAAAACGACCGCTGCTTGCGCCGGCAAAAGCCATCCCTCATCGGGCACGATATCAACCCGCCCGGAACCGCCGTACTCAGGCGAATCGCTCGTCCAGATAAGTTCCCATTCCGTGCCCAGCGGTGGCGCAAGCAGCGGCTCGCTGGCCGGAGAAAGCTCACTGCGGCAGCCGAGGTTCACCACAAGCAGACGGTCGTCATTTTCATCACTCAAAAACCGGAGCACGAAACATTCCGAGCCGAGCACCGCGCCATCCACTCCTCGGGCGATTTGGCGGCGGAAACGCGAGTCCTCGCGGCGGAGCTGAATGAGGTCGCGGTGGAGTTTCACTGCCTCTGAATTTCGCGCGGCCTCGCTCCAATCCAGTTTGCTGTTCTGGAACGTGCGTTCGTCATGCGGAATCGGCAGAAGCGATTGCGACTCCGCGGACGCCGCGGAGGGAAACTGCGCCAGGAACTCAAACCGCCCTTTGCGGATCGCTTCCTTCAGCTTTGCATCGCCAACATCCGCGAAATAACAGAACGGCGCCGTCGCGCCAAATTCTTCGCCCTGAAAAAGCAGTGGCGTCCACGGACCGAGCAGCAGAAGTGCTGTCATGGCGCGATATTCGCCCGGCGACGTGAGCGAACGCACGCGGTCGCCCATGGCGAAGTTCGAAACCTGGTCGTGGTTTTCCAGAAACGCGACGAACGCCTGCGGCGGAATGCCAAACGCCGGAAACCCGCGCGGCGCTTCCTGCCATGAGTACGGTTGCCCCTGGTAGAGGTAACCGTACTTCGCCGCTGAAATAAATTCCTGCGGCTTGCCCCGATAATCACTCAGGTAAGCTTCGTTGCGGCCGGTGAGCGCGACGATCGCGCTGTGATGCCAGTCATCATTCCACAACGCGTCCAGATCGTCGCCGCCTTCGCTCCGCGGCCGCACCAGCTTTGTTTCCTGCGGCTCGTTCTCTGCGATGAGTACGATGTTACGCGAGCCCGCCGCTTCGCGCGCTGCGCGCCCGATTGCGCCCACAACGTACTCCTCCGAGCGATCGTGAATGCTTTGCGTGGCATCAAAGCGGAATCCATCGAGATGGAATTCTTCAATCCAGTAGCGGCCGTTCGTAATGAAGAACTCGCGCACTGGCCCGGAGTTTTTGCCGTCGAAGTTGATCGCGTCGCCCCATTCGTTGGCGTTGTCGCGATTCAGGTAATCGTCCGAATATTGCCCGAGATAATTTCCGTCCGGGCCGAAATGATTATACACGACGTCGAGGATCACACCGAGCCCGAGCGCGTGCGCTTCGTTGACGAAGGCGCGCAAGTCATCGGGCGCGCCATAAAGCCGGGTTGGAGCGAAGAGATCGACGCCATCGTAGCCCCAGCCGAACCGCCCCGGGAAATCAGCGATCGGCATCATCTCGAGCAACGTGATGCCGCTTTCTTTCAGTAGCGGCAGCTTCTTCATCGCGGCGCGCCATGTCCCTTCGGGAGTAAAAGTACCGACATGAAATTCATAGATGATCTGCCCGGGCAGCTGGATTCCCGGCCAGCTCTCATCCGTCCAGCGGAATGCAAATGGATCCACCACGCATGACGCGCCGTGCGGTCCATCCGGCTGGTAGCGCGAGGCGGGATCGGGAAACGCATCACCGCCATTGACGCGAAACTTGTAGCGCGCATCGGCGCCACATTTCACCGCGCAGGAAAAATAGCCGGCCTCCTCGCGTGCAAGTGGATGTACTTCGGTGCCGATGACGACCTCGAGCGTGCGCAGCTTTGGCGCCCAGACGCGAAAATGCGTCTCGTTAGGCGCGATTAACTCCGCGCCAATAGGATAGCGGCGCCGCCTCTCAGTCATCTCGTCTTTTCGCGACGTCGTGCGACACCGGTTGTGCGAAAGTTTCGCTTCAGGGCTGTTCAGGCGCGTGCTGTTCTTCGATGGCGATGATTTTCAGCTGACCTTTGATTTCCCGCAGCGTGATCCGGATGTTTGTCTCGCCACCGGCACGCCGTTTCCCCCCCCGCACGTTGAACCCAATCTTGAAATCCGCAACGGCGGTTTCCGCGCTCGCCATGGTGACTTTTACCGGTTCGAGTAACGTGTAGCGCCGCACCGGCCATCGCCGCATGTAGCGCCGCACATCACTGCGCACAAACTGCGAATTCACTGCCCCGCGTCCGAAGTAATCCACCGGGAACGCGAACACGCGAAGCTGCGGAGTGATGTACTTTCCCTCGCCGGCGTGCAGATAATCCTGCACGAACTTCGAGACACGCTCCTGGCTAAACTGCGGCGGCAGCTGTGGCGGCGCGCTCATGTTAGCAGCAGGCGGCGAATTTCGCGGCGAAGAGATCGGGGAGGGCAACGGCAGCGGCGACTGCCGCGGCACCGGAGTACCTGGCGGGCGTGCCACAGTGCGTTGCGGTGTGAGTACCGGTGTTGTTGCCGGTTTGGGCGGCAAACTCGGCGTGGAAGTCGCGCTGGGGCTGGGGCGCGGGGTTGCGGTTACGGTCGGGATGGGAGTCTGCCTCGGCGTTGGTGTTGCCGTTGGCGTGGCGGTCAGCGCGGGTGTTTGCGTCGGTGTCGGCGTTGGCTTTGCCGTAGGTAATGGTGTGGGAGTTTGGCTCGGGGCCGGCGTCGGGGTTGCAGTAAATATTGGCGTTGGTGTTTGCTTCGGCGTACCCGCCGGCGTTGAGGTCGGCGCTTGAGTACTCGCGCGGGGCGGCGTTTGCGCCGTCCTCCTCGCCGACGGGCTGGGCGGCGCGAGGGCCATCCCGCTTTCATCGTCGAGCGCCTTGGCGGTGGCGCGATTGATTACTCCAGTGGGAGGCAAGTTGTGGCGCTGCTGGTACGCCTTAAGTGCGGCGGTAAATTCCGGGCTGGGTTGTCCATCGACGGCCCCGGAATACGCGCCTTGTGCTTTGAGCTGTTCCTGAACCGAGCGCGTCAGATCATCGGCCAGCGCACTGCACACCAGAACTGTCACAAACAGGCAAAGGGACAGACGCACGCGGCAAATTCACCAACTGGGCGGCGCGGACGCAAGTGTTAACGCAGCCTATTGTTTCGGCGCCAATGCGAGCAGACGTTGTTTTTGGTCATCCGGAAGTGCGGTACTTTGGATCCAGGCGGCGGCCTGCTGCGCATCTTTGTGCAACCATTGCAATGCAACTGTCTGCAAGGCGGAGTTGCGCGCGACCGGATCATTAATGGTCACGGCCCATGCGGCAGCGCTGGCCGGGTCCTTGCGTAACAGCGTGTAGGTATAAGCGGTCGCCGCTTCGTCCCGCGGTGCGCCACTGAGTGAGTTGACCCACTCCCCCGCAGCAGTCAGGTCACTCGAGGCCCAGTACGTCACGGCCGCGCCGAGGCTTTGCTGGCGCACATCGGCCGGCAATGTCGCCGCCCATTCACTTGCGCCTTTGGGATCGTTAAACGCCATCTGGGTGGTGAGCATGTTGTTGGCGAGTCGCCGCATTTCGAGGTTTGGTAGCTCGCTGACCCATGTCTTCGCTCGCTCCGGATCGCGCTGGTAAATGTAGCTGACCAGACTCGTAGAGAGACCGCGATTCTCCTCTAAATGCGATAGTACGTATGCCTCGGCAGCATCGTGATCCTTTGTCCACCAGCCCATTACCGCGCCCATGATGGCGCCGGCGAACCCGTCACTCTCACCGTGCTGTTGTGCCCAGGCCAGCGCCGCGGCTGGATCCTGCGCCGCCCAGCTTTGCGCGATGTTCGATGCCACCCAGCGAAAGCGCATCGAGCCACTCTGCGTTTCATCGAAAAACTTCGCAGCATCAGTGGGCGCGAGCTGCGCCCATTTGCTCACCGCTGAGGCGAGGAAATTGTTCTGCTGCTCGCGATTAATCGCACCGGCAGGTAAGTCCTTGATCGCTTTTGCCAGCGCGGCCGCCTGCGCCAGATCAGCACTTTCGACAATGGTGCCGATCGCTGTCGTCTTGGCTTCACTGGCGTGAAACGTTAGCGCTGAACGCAGTGCGGCCATCGGATCAAGCTGCGCCCACGCCTTGAAAAACGTCGCGATCCTCCCGTCACTTTCCTTACTGCCCGGCAGACGATCGAGTTGACTCGCCAGCGCTGCGAGCTTCTCCGGCGGCAACGTTGAAAGCAGGCTGTACAATTCCTGAAATGGAACCGTGGTGATGTTTCCGAGCATGACCTGCGGCGCGTCCGGATCGAGCGAGTGTGAGGCGCGCTTCGACGCAGCCGCAGTGGACGAGATGTTGTCAGAGTGATGCGATTCCGTCCCGCGTGAACCCGAGCCTGAGCTGTGCCTCCATCCCGCTACCGAAAACCCCACCACGAAGCCGCCGATGAGCCCGAGCACCAGCATCGCCGTGGCCGGAGTGAGAGCTGCGTTTTTCATGTGCGCGCTATTCATCTTCCATCGCCCAGAATTTGCGGAAAGCATTTGGCCAGCTGCGGTCCGCCACTGCTTCGCGGGCGTGTCGCGCCATTGCTTCGCGTTTGCCGCGATCCAGCGCAAGCTCGCGAATTGCGCGCGCGAGGTCCGCCGCATCGCGAGATTTCGTTACAAGGCCGTTCACATTGCGTTCCACTAACTCCTTCGGGCCGCCGACGTCTGAGACGATCACTGGAACGCCAGAGGCTTGCGCTTCGATGACTACATTCCCAAATGTGTCCGTGGTACTCGGAAAAACAAAAATGTCAGCGGAGGCGTAGGCGGCGGCAAGGTCCGCACCACGCAAGTACCCGGTGAAAATTGCTTCCGGCAACGCTGCGTTCAGTGCCTGGACGTAGGGCCCGTCGCCCACCACATAGAGCTGCACCGGCACGCCTTCATCGCGCAATTGCCGGTAAGCGTCGGCCAGCGTATCCAGGTCTTTCTCCTTTGAGATACGCCCGACGTAGAGCAGCCGGACCGAGCCGTTGTGCCCGCCAAATTTTTGCCAGAATCTCAGGTCGCGCCGCTCCGGCGTGAATAGCGTCGTATCCAAACCGCGCGGCAAAATTTTCAACTTCTCCGGCGCAAAGCCACGCGCGATCCAGCTGCGCCGGTACTCTTCCGAGTTCACGAAGACGGTGTCGAGCTGCCCGTAAAACCAGCGCATGTAACGCCAGGCTACGCTTTCGAGGAAGCTATCATCCGTCAAAATGCGCACGTACTGTGGAAAATCAGTGTGATAAATGCCGCTCGTCTGAAGGTTGAGCATTTTGGCCGCGAGCAGCGCGGTGAGTCCCACCGGACCCGGCGTGCTAATGATGATTTCGCTGAATCCCTCGCGCTGAATGTAATCGAGCATCCGCAGTATCGGAGGAAAACTCAGCTTTTGCAGCTCGTACTCAGGCAGCTCGAACTCGCCGATCGGCGCGAAGTTTTTTATCGCAATATCGCTGACGTGAATCTCACGGCGCGAGGTGACCACCGTCAGGTCGGCGCCGGCCTTATGCGCGGCCGAAGTCATCTTGCGAATGGTCGTGGCGACGCCATTCACGTCTTCCACCGTGTCAGTGAACCACGCCCGTTTGTTGTTACGCAGCGGTTCGGGGATCGCTCCCGTCATTTCCCTAAAAATCCCGCGCAGCCATTTGCGCGAGGGCGCCTGGCTGTGAAATGCGTAGATGTAGGGTGCGAGCAGCACCAGCAACGGCGCGATCGCGCTCAGCGCCTGCATTCCTTCGATCAGGTTTCCGCCGCTCACCTGCTCAACGAATTTCCGGAAGAAACGAAACGCCAGCTGCTCCGTCACAGTGTTCGCCAGCGCAAAAGCGCGCCGTTCGGGCTCAGCTTCACTCTCCACTTCGCGCGCGATCCGTTCCTTCACCTCCGGCTGCGCGAAATAGCGCGAGAGTTCATTCCAAAGCGAGACGTTCGCTGGTTTCGCGAGGTCGAAGATTTTGCCGGAAAGTACGCCTTGCGCGATGAACGTCGCCTTTTCGCGCAGGGTGAATTGCGTCGGATCGCGTCCTTCCATGAAGCGCGAAAACATCTGCTCGAGAAGCGCGCCGCTCGGCCCCAGCTTCTCGTGAAAACGCTCCTGGATGAAACTGGCCAGCGTGTTGTAAAAACCGTGCGACAGAACCAGCGGCGTACCGCCGTGGCCGCACGCGCCGCAACGCCCGGCACGAACATGCTGGAGAAACTCCGCTGCTGTTTGCGCCTGCGGCGTTTCGGTGAACGCCGTCGCAAATGATTTGCCGCCGTGATCATCTGAGCCGCCGACGAAATGTTTTTTCCACGGCTCGGGATGGGTCGGCGCGAGATTGTGCCGGTTCGCAAACTCCTCGATTTTCTCCGGCGTCAGCTCAAGCAGAAGCTTGCGCGCAAGCTCGCTCAGCAGCGCATCACGCAGTCCGTTGATGCCCTCGAAATGTTTGAAGAGCAGGATGAGACGTTCAAGATGGGAAGCGGTGAGTTTGCCGTTCACGCTGTAGAGCGGATGCGCCACCGCGTGCGCGATCCCCTGCTCCGCCAGGTACCGTTGCAGCTCAAAAATGTTGCTTCGCCACAACGCGATCTCTGCATGCTGCGCTTGGGTAATTCCCCACACCAGCAGGTGAATCTTGCAGGCATCGTGCGGAAAGTACGTAGTCACTTCCTCGCTGATGAACGTCTGCGGCTTGTCTGCGATGGCGAGGCAGCCCGCGATCGTGTCGTGGTCCGTGATGGTGACGAAATCCATTCCGCGCGCGCGCAATTGCGCGTAAAGCTCAGCCGGCTCAGTGCAGCTGTCCGGAAAATCGAAGCGGCGGAAGAGCCACTCTTCCGAGCGCGCACTAAACTTCGAGTGAACATGCAAATCGCAGCGGCTCATGGCGCGATTCGCCTTTCTGCAATCCAATCTCGGTACGTTGTGACCGTGCGTGTGCCGACGAAACGCCGCGCCAGCCGCACGATTTGCCTGCGGATTTCCCGTACTTCGAAATCACCTGGATGGACGCTGAGACGCACGAGCGGGCGCACATCGGCGGCACGGGCAAGCGCCGCATTCCAGACGAGGCTCGCAGAGCAGCGCCACGGCGCGCGTGTACTGTAAACAAGCGACCGCGCCGGCTCGGCCTCTCCGGTCATCAGGTCGATCACGCTGCCGATGCGGGCCGTGTATTGCATTCCCGCCTCATTCGCCGCTCGCTGCGCGCCTGTACTCAACAGCCACGCCGGCGCGATAAATCCAAGCGGTGCCAGATGCGCGGCACGAAATTCATCGCGTGCGCGAGTGATTCGTTCCAGCGCGTCGTCATAGCCGATGTCGAAAAATTCCCCTTCATCGCGCGTGTAAAAACGTGTCACGATTTTCGTACTTAGCCCTTCGCCATTCCGGCGGGACCGCTGATGAAAGTAACCGTGAATGACAATCTCATGCCCTTCAGCTTCCAGTCCGCGCAGCCACGAGATGAACGAAGTACTTTCGACCGCTTTGCCCGTTCGGTGGTAGTCCGGCACGACGAGAAGGGAGGTGCACTTGATGCCGGAGGCCGTTAGCTCGCGCAAAATCTCTTCCATCCGAGTTTGCGTGTGCGGCGCGACATCGTGAAGCGACACGACAAGCCAGCGCGCGGGCGACGCCGCTGCCGAAAGTATCGGCAGAAAATCCGCCGTCGCCGCGTCGGTCATGCCTAAGATTTTCGCCTTCGCCCCAGAGTGAACAAGCGAAATCGGTGGTATCGACAAGGCACAACCTTTGCCGGAAAATCACCCGAAGATGCCGCTCATCACCTTTGAAGGCTCGGAAGCGTGCGGGAAATCGACGCAGGTGCAGCGACTCGCTTCCCGCCTAAAGGAGAATGGCGCGTCCATCCTGGTCGTGCGGGAGCCGGGCGGTACCGCCATCGGCGAGAGCATTCGTCACCTGCTTCAGCACGCGGAGGAAAGCCGCAAGATGACGCCGGAAACAGAGTTGCTGCTTTTCGCCGCCAGTCGCGCGCAACTGGTGCGCGAGAAAATTCGGCCGGCGCTTGCCCGGGGCGAATTCGTCATCTGCGACCGCTTTTTCGATTCCACCACCGTTTACCAGGGCGCGGCGCGGGCGCTCGATCTGGACCTCGTTAGAAAGCTGAATGAATTCGCGGCGGATGATTGCATTCCGGACATCACTTTTCTGCTCAAGCTCGATCGCCGCACTGCGCGTCAACGTTCAGCCAACCGCAAAGTACATGACCGAATGGAACAATTACCGGAGGAATTCCACGAGCGCGTGATCGCGGCGTACTCTGAGCTCGCCCTGCGTCAGCCCGAACGGATTGTTGTCATCAACGGTCGTCTCTCTGCCGGCGAAATCGCGGAGCAAACATGGCAGACAGTAAACCTGCGCCTGGCGGCAAATCAGAAATCAACCTAATGGCGTTTTCTTCCGATCAAGCGCTTGAATACCTGGAGCGCGCGCAGCAACAAGAACGTCTCGCGCATGCTTATCTAATCTCCGGGCCGCCCGGCAGCGGAAAGTCCGCGCTGGCGGCAAATCTCGCAGCGGCGCTCAACGGCAGCACGCCGGAAAACGTTTTGCAGGGACGTGCGCCAGACGTTTTCCTAACCGAGCCGGCATCGCGGTCGCGCCGCATCGTGGTTGATCAAATCCGCGGTCTCGAGCGCGCGCTGCAAATGCGGAATTCCGGCGGACGCAAAAAGATCGCGATCATCCGCGACGCCGAGCGGATGCAACCACAAGCAGCGAACGCATTTCTGAAAACGCTGGAAGAGCCACCGGAAAATTCGCTGCTGCTGTTGCTGAGCGGTTTGCCGGAAGCGCTGCCCGACACAATCGTTTCGCGTTGCCTTACGTTGGTACTTCAGGCCGCGTCCGAAGCTGAAGCGACCGCGGAAGAAAACGAACTGCTGCGACTTCTCTGCGCTGCGGCTGAAGAGGAAAGTGCCGGGGTGGCACGAGCCTATCGCGTTTCGCAGGGCATCCATCGGCTGCTCGATTCCGTACGCGATCAGATTAGGAGCGAGCACGCGGCGGCATTGAAGACGGAAGAGCAACGGTATCGGCAGACAACGGACGGCGCGTGGCTGGATGAGCGAGAAGAGTACTACAAGGCGTTAACGGAAAGTACGTATCGCGAACGCCGCAGCCGCCTGCTCGAGACGCTTTTTCTCTGGTGGGCTGATGTCTTGCGCGCGTCGGTGAATGTGCCGAGGCGCTCAATCGAGACCTGCGCGGGCGCCACCGCCGCGCTTGCGAAACGCTTGAGGACGACTGACGTACTTAAGCGCATTCATCGGCTCGAAGAAATGCGTGACCAGCTCAATACCACCGCGCAGGAAGCGCTTGTCATCGAAGTCGCATGCCTGCGGGTATTCGGCTGACCCAGTAAATGTCTCGGCGTCGCACGCTTTCGATCGCGCTCATCGGGACGAAGTTCATGGGGCGCGCGCATTCCAATGCGTGGCGACAGGCGCCACGATTTTTCGATTTGCCTGCGGACGTTCGCATGGCCGTACTCTGCGGCCGCGATGCCGCCGCGACTCGCGAGGCAGCGGCAAAACTCGGCTGGGAAAATGCGGCAACGGATTGGCGTGCCGTTGTGGACGACGCGCGGCTCGACGCGCTCGATATCTGCACGCCTAACGACTTGCATGCCGAGATCGCCATCGCCGCCGCGCGTGCCGGTAAGGCGATTATTTGCGAGAAGCCGCTTGCGCGAAACCTGCGCGAAGCGCTTCAGATGGTGGGCGCCGTCAAAAGCGCGCGTGTGACAAATATGCTTTGCCACAATTACCGGCGAGTACCGGCGATCGCGCTCGCGCGGCAAATGATTGAGCGCGGTGAGATGGGCAAGCGCGTTTACCACTTCCGTGCACGATATGCGCAGGATTGGATCGCCGACGAAAATTTTCCACTGGTCTGGCGTTTGCAGGCAGACAAAGCCGGCTCCGGTGCGCTCGGCGACCTCGGCGCCCACATTGTCGATCTGGCGCGGTTTCTTGTCGGCGAAATCGACAGCATCTCCGCACTGAGTTCGACGTTCATCAAAAAGCGCCGAAGCAAACCGGGCGGCGCTTTGCGAACCGTGGATGTTGACGACGCATTCTGCGCGATTGGCAAATTCCGCAATGGCGCGCTGCTGAACCTGGAGGCAACGCGTTTCGCGCGCGGCCGGAAGAACCATCTGAGCTTCGAGATCAACGGTAGCGGCGGCTCAATCGTCTTCGATTTGGAAAAGATGAACCGGCTGCGCTTTTTCGACCGACGCGATCGGGCGCACGCGCACGGCTTCCGCGACATCATCGTGACCGAACCGTCGCATCCGTACTTGGAGAACTGGTGGCCGCCAGGTCATCTGCTCGGCTATGAGCATTCGGTCATTCACACGGTGGCGGATTTCGTTTGTGCGGTGGTGAGCGGCAAGCGCGTCCGACCGGATTTCGAGGATGGCTTCGAAACGCAACGCGTCCTCGATGCCATTCAACGAAGCGGTGCGCAACGCGGCAAACCAATCCGCGTCAGCAGGTGATGCTCGTACTCAGGTGTGGCTTTTTGAATAGCAAACGCCAAACAGTGGAGGCAAGGGGATTCGAACCCCTGACCCTCAGAATGCCATCCTGATGCTCTACCAACTGAGCTATGCCCCCGGGAATGCCAGATTGTAGATTTCGGGGCAGCGATTGCAACCTGCGCAGCTACACGGTGACGCCTGAGCCGGGCAGGTGCACCGATGGCATCGGCGCGCCGGTGGCGAGGTGCGCGGCGACGGTCTGAGCGAGGCGATCAGGCATGTACGGTTTCGGCAGAAAGGCGTGTTGTTTTTCCCGTTCGAAATCGGTGCCGATGAGCTCGGCGCTGTATCCGCTGGTGAAGATGACTTTGAGCCCGGGCTTTTGCAGTAATAATTTATGTGCGAGCTCGCGACCGGACATCGACTCAGGCATGACGACATCGGTAAGCAGCAGGTCAATTTTGTCGCGGTGCTCGGCCCAGACTTCCAGCGCAGCTTTGCCGTTGGCGGCTGAGAGGACGCGGTAGCCGAGCGCGCCGAGCGCGTCACTGACAAACTCGCGCAGCATATCTTCATCTTCCACCACGAGAATGGTCACGCTGTCATTCGCGGCAGCCTGCTCCGAGTGCTTCTCGGGCACGGTACTTTCGAGCGGCAAGCTTTCGGTGCAAAGCGGGAAGAATGCGCGCACGGTAGTGCCGCGACGCGGTGCGCTCTCGACTTCGATCCAGCCGCCGTGCTGCTTAAGTACGCCGTACACAGTCGCCAATCCCATGCCGGTGCCCTGCCCTGGACCTTTGGTGGTGAAGAACGGCTCGAAAATTCGCGCGATCGTCGCTGCGTCCATGCCCAAGCCCGTATCTTTGACGGCGAGGCAAATGTGCTGGCCAAGTTGCGCTTCGGCATTAAGCGCTTGCGTCGCTTCGTCGATTTTCACCTGCACGGTGGAAAGCGTGAGTTTCCCCCCCTCGGGCATGGCGTCGCGCGCGTTGAGCGCGAGGTTCATGATCACCTGGTCAACGCTGCTCGGGTCGGCAAAAATCGGCGGAAGATCAGGCGCGAGCTGCATATCAAGAGCGATGTGCTCGCCAATAATCCGGCGCAGCATGGCCACGGTTTGCTCAACAATCTTGTTCAAGGCCAGCGGACGCCGCTGAATGATTTGTTTGCGGCTGTAGGCCAGTAATTGCCGCGTCAGCGCGGTGGCGCGTTCCGCTGCGCGCTCGACCTGCTGTAATGACGCCGCCAGCTTTTCATCCAGCTGCGGATTGCGCAACTGCATGGCCGTGTTGCCGAGAATCACCGTGAGGATGTTGTTAAAATCGTGCGCCACACCGGCGGCGAGCCGGCCCACCGCTTCCATCTTTTGCGCCTGACGCAATTCATTCTCGAGCCGCATGCGTTCGGTGATGTCCTGCAAAATGAGCAGGTGATACGGCGCGCCGCCGAGCTCGAGGTTTTCCGCCGCAACGAGTACTTCGCGGCGCTCGCCTTCGCTCGTGCAAATGGTCGCGGACAAATTGCGCACCGGCTGACGTGTCGCAAGTTTCTCGCGGATCGCGCGCGCTGTGGCGTCATCCGCCCATGAAGTGGCCGTTCCGGCGAGTACCGCATCGCGCTCGGCGTTGACCAGGTCGAGAAAACTGGCGTTGGCATCGAGGCAGCCGTTCCCGTCCGTGCACTGGATCAGCATCGGAATCGGGCTGCTGTGAAATGCCTTGGAGAAACGCTCTTCCGAACACCGCAGCGCTTCCTGCGCGGCCGCGCGCTCGGCCACTTCCCCCGTGAGACGCGCATTGGCTGCACGCAGCTCGGCCGTGCGCTGATTCACCAGCGCATCGAGCTCTTCCATCTGGCGCCGCGCGATCTGGGTGAGCTGCCATTTCTTGGCCAGCGCGTGCGCCATTTGCAGCACCTCCACATTATCGAACGGCTTTTTCAGTACGAGCATCTGGTCAGTGCTGCCGACCGTCTTGGCAATTTCGTCCCATGAATAATCTGAGTACGCGGTGCAAATCACAATTTGCAGGTCTGGAAATTCCTTCCAGATGCGCGCGATTGTCTCGATGCCGTCCCACCCCGGCGGCATACGCACATCCACAAACGCGACCGCATAAGGTTCGCCTTTGGCGAATGCCTCGCGTACTTTGTCCAATCCTTCCTGCCCCTGGAACGCGGAATCGATCTGGAAACTCCACGGGCGCGCCGAATCAGAACGCTCGCCGAACAGCTCGGCTTCGTCCGCATCGAGTTCCTGCGCGAGCTTGGCGTCGGCCGGACCGAGGATTTTGCGGAAGTCGTCGTGGATCGACGGATTATCATCAATGATGAGGATGCGGTTGTTCTCCGGCTGGAATGTTAGTGGCGATGTACTCATGTGTTTGTCAGGGGTGCGATAGGAAGCTCGAGAGTGAAACTGGCGCCGCAGCCGATGCCATCGCTCGCGACTGAGAGCGAGCCGCCCATGGCCCGGGCCGCAAGCGCGCCGCTATGCAGGCCGAAACCGTGGCCTTCTTCGCGAGTGGTAAAGCCGTGGGCGAAAATGCGAGTGAGATTTTCCGGCGAAATGCCAATGCCGTTATCAGAGACGACGACGTGGACGAAACGCTCGTTCACAGCAAAGACCGAAGTGGTGATGCTTTTGTCGGTGCGCTTCACTTCATCCAGCGCGTACTTCGCGTTGCGCAGAAGGTTGATGAGGATTTGCAACACTTTGTGCCGGTCCACCCGCACCAGCGGCACGGGTGAAAACTTCCGCTCGACGGCGACGCCGTGCCGCGCGAAGGCGCCAAGGTTCATCGCGATCGCGTCTTCGACCAGCCGATGGGCGGGAAGGTTCTCGAAGACGCCGCTCACCTTGGCGTAGCTCTGCTGCATGGCGACGACTTCCTTGATGTGCTCGATGTTGCGCCCGAGCTGATCCACTTCCTGGATCAACTCGGCGTTTTCCGTGACGAAAAATTCGCCCAGCTTGGCGAGGTAGCCGGGCAGCTTCTGGCCGTTGGGATCTTTCGTCAGGTACTCGCCCACGTTGCCGTTGTGCTGGGTAAGAAGGGCAGCGGCTTTCGCCAGCTTCGGTGCTTTCGATCGGCGTAGCTTTTCCACCACCAGGCCAGCGGAAACGTTCACGCTGTTAAGTACATTGCCGACGTTGTGCAAAACGCCGGTAGCCACTTCCGCCATGCCGGCGAGCCGTGACGTTTCCAACAATTTCTGCTGCGAAATTTTCAACGCTTCCTCCGCCTGCTCGCGCTCGTGGATTTCTCGCTGAAGGGCGTTTACCTGTTCCTGCAATTCACGCTGCGCGTTCTGGAGTGCGCTGTCCTGCGTCTGGATCTGATCGAGCATCTGGTTGAACGCGTCAGTCAGTACGCCTACTTCGTCGTCGCAGACTTTTTCCGCGCGCACGGAGTAGTCGTTGTGGTCGGCGATGGTGCGCGCGTTGCCGGTAAGACGCAGGATGGGATGAGTGATGAAACGCTGAAATTTGCTCGAAAGGACAAAGGCGAAGAGGAGCGAGCCCGTGAGTACGAGGGCGAAAATGCCAGCGTAAAGCCGGAGCAATTGCGAGTTCATGGCGCGCAAATCGGCCAGCAAAAACAGCGTGCCCTCGCGTTTGCCATTGAGCAGCACTGGTTGCGCGAGCAGAATGCGGTTCCCATCGATTTTAAAGCCGGCCTGCATGCGCGCCGATTTGATTTCGTCTTCATCGCGCGCGCTGCCGAACGAGGCCAGGCGATGGCCATCTGTCAGCTGAAGCAGTGCGCCCACGATCTGCGGCATCGTTTTTAAACCGGCGAGAATTTGCGCCGCCGCGTCGTCGTCGCGGAACATCACAGTACCAGCGCAATTATGCGCGGTAATCTCCCCTACGACCGCGAGCTCGTGCGCCGATTGCTGCCGCAAAGTGTAGCCTTGGAACAGGAAGAGCGCGGCAAAAGCAAGCAGCAACACCGCGCTCGAGATCAACATGATCACGAGCGTGATTTTCTGCCGGACAGGACGATCACGCAGGCTGCGCATGGGAAGTACAAGCTCATCCCACAGCTATTTCCGAGCCGAGGCAGAAAAATTTTCGGCGTCCGGCAGCAATCGTGCTGCTGTTAGTTCCAATGCCGCCGCGGAATTACCGCCTCTTAGTTGTCCAGTCCTGAGCCTTCCATGAATCCTGACACGACCGAACTCGCTTCCCCAGCAACTCACGCGCAAACGCAACGCCCGGTCACGCCGGCGCGGCCGCCGGACAAAGTGCGCAAGGGGCCGCATCGTCTCACCGCCATTGTCACCATTGCCGTTGCGCTGCTGCTCTGCTTCGCCTTCTGGACTTTATCGCGCCGGCTGGCTCCTGAGCTCACCACACCGGCAGCGGTCGAGTCGGCTTACGTGGCTTCCTTCCCGGAGAAAACGATCGGTGTTCTTCCCTTCGAAGATTTAACCGAAGATAAACACGACGCTTTTCTGGCCGATGCGGTGCAGGATGACATTCTCGATGTGCTCTCGAAGATCGCCGACTTGAAAGTGATCAGCCGTACTTCGGTCAGCAGTTTCACTCCAGAGAAGCAGGGCAGCATCCGCGACATCGCGCAAAGCCTGGGCACATCTTTCATTTTGCAAGGAACGGTCGAGCGGCTCGGGGATCAGGCGCGCGTCACTGTTCAGCTGACCGATGCGCGGAAAAGCAGCAGGCTCTGGGCTGCAAGTTATGAGCGCAGCGTGGGCGATATTTTCGGGATGCGCAGCGAAATCGTGCAGCGGATCGCTACCGAGATGCAGGCCACCATTCTCCCCGAGGAGAAGAAGGCGATTGAAGAACACCCGACCGAAGATCTCACCGCTTACGGGCTCTACGTGCACGCGAAGGATCTCATCGCCAGCGTCTCCTTTACCGCGCAAATCCAGGAAAGACTTAACCAGGCAATCCGCGAGCTCGAGCAAGCGATCGGGCGCGACCCGAATTTTTATCTCGCTTATTGCCAGCTCGCCAGCGCCAACAATTACCTGTACTTTTTCGGGCTCGATCACACGCCCGCGCGTCTCGCCCAGGCTCAGGCAGCGCTGAACACGGTGGTGCGTTTGCGGCCCGATGCCGGCGAAACGCACCTCGCCAAAGCCACTTTTTACTACCGCTGCTATCTCGACTACGAGAAAGCGCGCGCTGAACTCGCCGCTGCCCAGCGCGCGCTGCCCAATAACTCGGAAATCTTCGAGCTGACCGGCTACATCGACCGGCGGCAGGGCTTATGGACTGAGTCCGCGCGCAGCTTGCAGCGCGCGCTCGCGCTCGATCCACGCAACGTTTTCATTCTTCAACAAATATCCCTCAGCTACCAGGAAACGCGGCAGTTTGGCGCGATGGCTGCCGCGCTTGATCGCGCGCTCGTACTCAGTCCCCACGATCTCGACACCCGTGTGACTCGCGCCTCAGTCGAGCTGGAATCGCGCGGCGACACGCGGGCGCTGCACGCCACCATCGCTTCGTTGGTCGCGGAAAATCCCGCTTCAGCGAGTGATCTCGGCGATCAATGGCTCTACCTTTCATTGTGCGAGCGCGATGCCGCGGCGGCCGCACGCGCTCTCGACGCCATACCGCCCACTGGCGTTTCCAGTGATCTAAATTTTCCAAAAGCCTGGTGCCAGGGACAGGTAGCCCGGCTCAAGGGCGACGCAGCAGCAGCCCAGCAGGCTTTCACCGCCGCACGAACTGAAGTGGAAAAACTGACATCTGAGCAGCCGACCTACGGGCCGGCGTTTTGCATCCTCGGACTGCTCGACGCGGCGCTCGGCCGCAAAGACCAGGCTATCCGCGAAGGCGAGCACGCGGTGCAATTGCTTCCGGTAAGCAAAGACTCAATTGATGG
>JAFASN010000036.1 GCA_019244415.1 Verrucomicrobiota bacterium
GGCTACACCAAAGAAGAAGAAATCACCTGCGAAAGAGAGGCCGAAGCCGAGCGAGACACCCGCGGCGAAAAAGAAGCGATCCGCCCAATCGGGCGAGGAAACGACGCCCAAGCCGGGCAAAAAGAAGAAAGCGAAAACGTCGGCGAGCGCCTCGGCGACGAAGAAAAGGAAGAAAGTTAAGAGGAGTCCGTCACCGGCAAAGTCGCCCTCGCCCACGAGAACAGTGTTACCGGCAAAGTCGCCCTCGCCCACGAGAACAGCGTCACCGGAGAAGTCGCCTTCGCCTGTGGAAAAGCGGGAATCGGCTACAACCGTGCCGTCGCCAACTCCGCCGCAGCCGTTTGTTCGCGAATCGAATGTCGGACCGGGAAACGTGCCGCAGGTAAACGTCGAGAAATCTGGGTTGCTGGCGGAGCAAGGTTATGAACCCCCGCCAGCCACTCCTGCGCCGCGGCGGCGCTGGTGGTTTTGGTCGCGCCCGGCAATCACATACAACTATCTGTCGCGCTCGGTTCGCGAGGAGATCGATCGCGCGCCGGTTTTGCGCCGCCGGTGGCAATTCATCGTGGTGCACAACAGTGGGACGCGGCAGGGCAACGCGCGCATTTTCGATTATTATCACCGGCACGTTCGGCGCATGCCCAATGGGCTGGCCTACCATTTTGTCATTGGCAACGGTACTTCGAGCGGGGACGGAGAGATCGAGGTGGGAGACCGGTGGCGACGCCAACTTCAAGGCGGCCATGTGCATAGCGATTACCTGAACAATATCGCGCTCGGCATCTGTCTCGTCGGCGATTTTAACCGGGACCAACCTACGCCTCGCCAGCTCGGCGCGTGCGAAGAGTTGATCGATTACCTCCGGAAACGTTGCGGTAAAATCGACGGGCACTATGTCATTGTACGCCCGCACCGCGACATCAACCCTCCGCAATGGCCGACTGACTGCCCAGGTGACGCTTTTCCGTACTCCTGGTTCCGGCGGTTCGATTAAGTACGCGCCGCAGCAGCGGTGAAGGCGCGCTATCTCGCGGGAGCGGCGAACAGTTTTCGCCAGAGAGTACTGAGTACGTTCACGGGCACGGCCGGGCTGGTACTGCGTGCCACCAACACCGGACAGGACGCGCGATTGAGAATACTTCTCGTTAGATCACCCATGATGTAATGGCGCAGCGGCCCCCGGGCGCGCGACGACCCAGAAACGATGAGCTGATAATGTCCCTCCCGCATTTCATCGAACACCTGCTCGATGACAAAGCCGTGCCTGATGCGAACCCTGGCGGTAACCCCGCGTTTTTCGAGTGATTGCTTTTCCGCCTTCAGATTGCGGCCCAGCTCCGAACCGGAGTCGAGTAACGCGTCCACGTCTTCCTCCTTTTCCGCCAGCTGAGCGTAAACGGCAGGCGGCTCCGCCATGACGTGCAGCAGAGTGACTGTCGCGCCGAGAGCGGCAGCGAAGTTACCGGTGAGGCGGACGGCATCATCGATGTAATTCTTGCCGCCGGTGCAAACGAGGAAATTGCTCAGCCGCTGCGATTCGCCGATGGCGACGAGTACGGGCGGCTCGATTGATTTTATGACTTCGTAGGTGCGTTGTGATTGCCAGAACGGCCCCGTGCTCCGTTTAAGGCGCGCGCCGACAATCACCAAGTCGTAATTGTTGATCGAAGTCTCAGCAAGAATTTGCGTCACCGGATCACCGGCGCGCGCGAAAATTTTCGCCTCACTCGCGCCACCGCGGCGAAGTTCCGCGGCTTGTTTTTCGAGCGTCTGGCGCAGTGGTTCTTCATCAGCAGGCGATTCGGCGATGCCCAGCAGGGTAAGCTGCGCCCGAGCAGGCGTGCCGATGAGCGCGGCGAGTCGCGTGGCGTTATCCGAAGCGGGCGTGCCGTCGCTGCAAATCAGGAACTTCATAGCTTGTGTCCGGTGAGCAATGTGTAAATGACGATGACGGCGCCGACGAGCGGCAGTGGAACAAATGCGAGGCGGATTTTCGGGCCGGGGAAGTACTGGGTCGAGATCGCGCCGAGCTGCGCACCTACGGCGGCGCCGGTGTTCATGACCAGCGCGATAAGTATGTCCACGTTGCCCTTAATGGCATGACTGAATGTGCCGTAACTGGCCGAGATGATGATTTCGAACAAGTCTGTACCAACGGCTAGATGCGTGGGAATTCCAAGGATGTAAACCATCGACGGCATGCGGATGTAGCCGGCACCTCCGCCGAGGAAACCGCTGAATAGGCCGCCGATGAATGCGACGAGAAAAATGAGCCAAAGCGAAATGGTGACTCCGGATTCCGGCAGATGAATCAGCGGCGGCACACGCCAGCGATGGATCGCCTGCGTGACATGCGTGAAGGCGGATTCATCGGCTCGCTTGCTCGTGCCTGCTTCGCCTGCGGCAGCTCGCTTGCGCGCGAGGGCCAGCGTTTTCCAGCTTTCCCAGCCCATGAAGAGCGAGATGCTCGTGTAAATGACGATGGAAACGATGCTGACGACGAAGTTGACGTTGCCGCGTCGCTTCAGCATCTCGATCAATTGCGCACCGAATTCCGCTCCGCCGATGGTCGCAATGGCCATGATAAAGCCGAGGCGCAGATCGACGTTACCCAGAGCGCGGTGACGTTTCGCCGCGACGACTGATTTACCTACGATGTGGGCAAGATCAGTCCCGACGGCAAAGTTCCAGTCAAGTCCCACCGCGCGCAGTGCCGGGCCTGCGATGAAGCTGCCGCCGACGCCGAAGAATCCGCCAAGTACGCCGATCAAAAACCCGATCATAACCAGATAGACAGGGTTGATGTGCGCGTGTGAAATGGGGAACCACATGGCGTCACTCAGAGCGGCCGCCGCGCAGCAATCGCATCAATCCTGTGGTCACGGCCTCGAGTACGGCTGCTTGGCCGATGATGAGGAGAATCGCGACTGAGGCGTAAACGCGAATGTGTTGCGTCTCGAGGCGCACCAGCCAGCCGCCGAGGAAATGCAGCACGGCGAAAAAGTACGCCGTGACCAGGAACGCGTAGATGAACAACTCGAAGGCAAACGCGCGCAAGGTGCGTTGCATCTCGGCTTTGCGGCTGGTCATCTCACCTTTTGTTCGTGCTGAGGACATTGGCTGGTTGCGGCGCAGAACGCAAAAAGCCGTTGCGCGAAAAGCGATTCCACCTACCTTGCGCGACGTTTTCCCTGAACGAATAAATGGCTGACGCAGCGAACAAATATCCCGAAAACATCGAGGGAAAATTCTACGTGGACGACCAGTGCATCGACTGCGACTTGTGCCGCGAAACTGCGCCGGCCAATTTCAAACGCAACGACGATGGCGGACACTCCTTCGTTTACAAGCAGCCGGAATCGCCCGAGGAAGAGACGCTCTGCAACGAAGCGAAGGAAGGCTGCCCGGTCGAGGCGATTGGCAGCGACGGCGCGTAGCGCGCTTCGGACGGGTGAAGCGCTGAACGGTTGAATCGCTCATCGTTCCCGGTCGCGCTCACGATCGCCGGCTCTGATAGCAGCGGCGGCGCCGGCATTCAGGCTGATCTGAAGACATTCGCCGCCCGCGGAGTTTACGGGCTTTGCGCCGTCACCTGCATTGTAGCGGAAACACCCGGCAAGGTCTCCGGCAGCGAGGCCACGCGGCCGGAGATGGTGCGCAAACAAATTGACCTGCTGCTGAAAGGTTTCCCGGTCGGCGCAATCAAAACCGGGCTCCTTTGCAACAAGCAGATCACTGCAACCGTCGCCGGTTTCCTGCGAAAAAATAAACCGGCGAATCTGGTGGTCGATCCGGTCATGATCGCTACCTCGGGCGACCCGCTGCTCGAACCGGACGCAATCACCGTTTACGAGCGCGAGCTGTTTCCGTTGGGACGGGTAATCACGCCCAACCTCGATGAAGCCGTGCGTCTGCTCGGCAGCGCAATCAACGACATCGCCGATATGCGAGCCGCGGCGCGCGAGCTCGCGAGAAAGTACGGCACCGCCGTACTGCTCAAGGGCGGGCATTTGCCGGCCGCGCGCGCCACGGACGTGCTGAACGATGGGAGCGAGCTGCGCGAATTTTCCTCGGCATTCATCCCAAATGTGCAGACGCATGGGACCGGTTGTACTTACTCGGCCGCTATCGCAGCGGAACTGGCCTGCGGATTACCGCTAGGGCGCGCGATTGCGAGAGCGAAACGTTACGTCACTGCTGCCATCCGCGACCACTTCTCCTGGACAACGAATGGCCGGACGGTACACGCGCTGAAGCATTGAGCATCTTCTGCGACTAGAGCAGCGCGGCGAAATGTCGCCCTTGATTCGACCGGAATATCGGTTCGGTGCTCGAGCAAGCCGGCGCTAATCGCGCGCTCTCTTTTCCCAACCTTTCCGCTCAAGTGCGTCCAGAGCGGCCGCGATTTCCGCGGCTTGTTTACTCTGGCCGGTGCCGCGCCCGAGCGTGTTTCCTTCCCAGCGCGCCTCTACGACAAACGTTTTGGCGTGCTCCGGGCCAACCGCCGAGATCGTTTCATAAACCGGGCTGCGAGTGGAGATTCCCTGGAGAATCTCCTGAAGCTGACCCTTCGGGTTTACATCGACGGGACGCTCGAGCACGTGCGCCAGCGCCTCGGCCATTTGCTCAACAATGAACCGGCGCGCAGTAGCAAAATCGCTGTCGAGATATATGGCGCCGACCACCGCCTCAAACGCATCTGCAATGGCGGAACTTCGGGTGCGGCCGCCGCTAGCCTCCTCGCCCCGCCCCATGATCAAGTACTCGCCGAGCTGCAACGATTGGCCCTGCCATTTCAGCGCCTCCCGCGATACCAGCCGTGCGCGTAATTTCGTGAGCGCCCCTTCCTGTTCTTGAGGAAACTTGGCGTAGAGATATTCGGTGATGACAAGTTGCAGCACGGCATCGCCCAGGAATTCCAGGCGCTGATTGTCCGCATGGTAGCGCTGCTTCTCGTGTCCGACGCTCGGGTGCGTCAGCGCCTCTTCCAGCAGGCTGCGTTTGCGGAATTTGTAACCGAGCTGTCCTTCCAAGTGATGCATCTCAGCGCTCCCGAAAAACCGCCAGCGACGTGATCACATCGACGGCGTGTTGCAACACAGGATCGTGCAAGTTTTCCTCCGAAGTACGCCGCTGCTGCCTGTTCTCCAGCTCCGGATTGGTGCCGGCGATCAGGGCCGCTTCGTTGAAGTGCGGCCGCTCCGGTTCAAAAACAAAAGGCGCCATTCCGCGCTGCATGCTTTGTGCGAAAATCTGCCGCTTCTGAGCTAACGAAATCTGCTCAACGACCAGATCAGGCTTTACTCCGCCGGGAAAAATTGATTTGCCATCCGGCCCTATTACTTCTGCGACCGCCACCCGCAGAATCTTGCCGCTCGCCAGCGGAAAATCTGAATAGCGCACCGCGCGCCCGGCACTCGGCTGACCAATGAGCAACGTTTGCGGCTTCGCTTTCATCGCCGCCGCCACCGCTTCCGCGGCCCCGGAAGTATCAGCATCGATCAAGGCGATAGTGGTTCCTGAGAACGCCGGGTCGCGGTCATTGGTGAAGACCTGGTCCTGGTGCGCGGCCGTGTCATGCAGCGTCCACATCGTTTTGCCTTTCGGCACAAATCGCTTTGCCATTTCCGCTGCGATCTCGAATTCGCTGCTCACTGTCGAAGCGCGGAGATCAAGTACGACGGCGTCCACTCTTCGCGTGGCAAAGTTCGCCAGCGCTTTGTCCAGCTCGGCCACGCGTTCGTTGGTGAACGAGCCGGCACGCGCGTAACCGATATGGTTCGCCAGGACGTCACTGTAGAAGGGCGCTGGGGCCGGGACGGATTCTTTTCCCGGCAGAAGTAGAACGCCGCCGCGCAAACGCTGGAGAAGACCTTCCAAAGTCGCGCGGCTAATCTCCTCGTCTTTGAGCGCATCGGGCTGGACGAAGTTCGACTTCAACGCCCGCACCGCTTGATCGATCTCGGACGGCGCTAGCGTGTTTACCAGCGTGTGCGTCTCGTTAGGCGAAGCTGTCGGCGATTGCCCAAAACAGACGCTGCATGCAGAGCAGGTGAGCGCGATGAGTACAGCTGTTCGTGAACGCTTCAAGCCGTCGAGTTTATTCGCTGCGGGGCGGCACGGCAATATCACGCCGGAAATGGCAGCCTTCGAACTGAATCTCGTTCACCGCGGCGTAGGCGCGTTCCCGCGCCTGCTCGGCTGTACTTCCGAGTGCCGTCACAGCGAGTACTCTGCCGCCGGCGGTAACGATCTCGCCCTTCTGCCACTTCGTCCCTGCGTGGAACAAAAATACATCGGGGATCGCAGCTGCCCTTTGCAGTCCATTAATGACTTTGCCGATTGCGTACTTTCCCGGATAACCGCCCGACGCGAGAATGACCGTCACTGCAATTCGCCGGTCGAATTCGATCGCCGTATCGGTCAGCCGGCCCTCTGCCGCAGCCAGCAGCGGCGCCAGCAAATCTGATTTCAGGCGCGGGAGAATGGCCTGCGTTTCCGGATCGCCGAAACGGCAATTGAACTCGAGCACGCGCAAGCCATTTGCCGTCACCATCAGGCCAGGGAAGAGCAAACCGCGGAATTGCCGCCTTTCTCTCGTTAGCCCGGCCAGTAACGGCCGCATGATCGTACGCGTGAATTCTTCCTCCGTATGGTCATTCCATGTTTCGGCCGGGCTTACTGCGCCCATGCCGCCGGTATTCGGGCCCGCGTCGCCATCGAATGCTCGTTTGTGATCGCGCGCGGTGGCGAGCATGCGAAACTCTTCGCCGCTGACAAGGGCGTGAACGGAACACTCCACTCCGCGCAGGCATTCCTCGACGATAATGCGCGCGCCCGCCTCGCCGAAAACGCGGTCGGTCATCATCACGCGAACCGCCGTGCGCGCGGCCTCGCGGTCATGCGCGATCACGACCCCTTTACCGAGCGCGAGTCCATCCGCTTTAATCACGACCGGCAGGGTGACGCGCTCGCAGTACTCAAGCGCATCGCCAGCCGAGGAAAACGTGCGTGCATTTGCCGTCGGTATTTGTTCCGCCCCCATCAGCTGCTTGGAGAAAATCTTTGATGTCTCCAACTGCGCCGCGTTTTTGTTCGGTCCAAAAATCCGGAGCCGTTCGCTTTCGAAGAGATCGACGATACCCGCGCCAAGCGCATCGTCAGGTCCCACGATGGTAAAATCGACCCGGTTCTCTTTCGCGAAACGCGCCAGCGCAGCGACGTCGTTCGCGGCGATCGGCACATTGTCTGCGAGTACTTGAGTGCCGGCATTGCCCGGCGCACAAAAAAGACGATATGTCAGAGGCGATTGCGCCAGTTTCCAGGTGAGCGCGTGCTCGCGTCCGCCGCTGCCGATAACGAGGAGGTTCACCGGCTCCGATTTTAAATCGAGCAGTCGCCGCCGCAATCACACGCTACTTTTTCGCTGGTACTTTGCTTTGATTGCCCAAAGCGGGCTCACGGCCGTGAGTGGAACAGCGGCAGGAGTGAGAGTAAGACTCAGGACGATGCAAATGCGCGACCGCATCTTTCTGCTTTCACCGGCATTTGCGGGCGGTGAACGCGCGCGCATGATCCTGAGCGAACGCGCGCAGTTCGATCTCGCGCGCCGCTTGCGTACTCCTGACGGCGCGCCGCTCGGTGAAGTGTTCACCTTTCTCAGCGGCTTGTACTTTCGCGGGAAGCTCGCCTACGCCAATGCCTTTGCCTGTCCGAGCGGCGGCGCATGCGGAGTACTCGTTATTACACCAACTCGCGGCCTCGTCGATGCGCGCCACAAGATTGGTTTGCGTGATTTGCGCGAGTTCGCCGAGGTGGACATCCACCAGGACGATCCGCGCTATCGTGAACCGCTCGCGCGCGATGCCCGCAGCCTGACGCGCAAACTTGGAGGGGATTGCGAGGTGATCCTGCTCGGCAGCGTGGCCACGAAAAAGTACATCGATGTTCTCCTGGAAAATTTTCAGGACCGGCTGCGTTTTCCTGCCGAGTTCGTCGGGCGTGGAGACATGAGCCGCGGCGGCCTGCTGCTTCGGTGCGCGGTTGACCACACGGAGCTAAGCTACATTCCGGTCGCGGGCGCGATCCGAAACGGCAAACGTCCGCCGAAATTGGAGCCGCGGCGTTACGCAAAATGAAACTCGCACCGCCGTTAGCGCCGATGGAAGCGCGATCAGTGGAGCAAATTCCTGCCGGGGAAGAGTGGCAGTACGAGCCGAAATGGGACGGCTTCCGCTGCATCGCGTTTCGGCGCGAGGACGACATTTTCCTGCAATCGAAGGCGGGCCAGCCGCTCGCGCGGTACTTCCCGGATGTGATCGACGCATTGTCGGAGCTGCCCGCGAAAAACTTCGCTGTCGATGGCGAGCTGGTCATTGAAGTGGATGGCCGCTTTTCCTTCGATGACTTGCAACTCCGCCTTCATCCAGCGGCGAGCCGCGTGAAGAAACTGGCCGCTGCGCATCCCGCCACGTATATCCTCTTTGATCTGCTCGAAGACGAACGCGGCAAGTCGTTGCTCGGTGTTTCTCTTCGCGAACGTCGCAAAGCGCTCGACGGTTTTGCGTCAAAAAATTTGAAATCAGCCGAACGCATCAAGCTCTCGCCGGCAACGACATCTCTCGCGAAGGCGCAGAAGTGGTTCGCGATTGTGGGCGGCAACCTTGATGGAGTGATGGCCAAGCGACTCGATGCCGTTTACGCCTCTGGTGAGCGGACGGCGATGGTGAAGGTAAAGAATATTCGTACCGCTGATTGCGTCGTTGGCGGCTTCCGCTACGCCACTGATTCGAAGCTCATTGGCTCGCTCCTGCTCGGCTTATATGATGATGCGGGGCTGCTTCATCACGTCGGCTTTAGCTCGGCATTCAAGGCGGATGAAAAACGCGAGCTGACAAAGAAATTCGAAGCTTTGAAAAAAGCACCGGGATTCACCGGCAATACGCCCGGAGGGCCGAGCCGCTGGAGTACCGAACGCACCGGCGAGTGGGAACCGGTCGATCCGAAGATCGTGGTCGAAGTGACGTATGATCATTTCACCGGCGGCCGTTTTCGACATGGCACGAAAATTGTCAGATGGCGGCCAGACAAGGCGCCGCGCCAATGCACGCTGGAACAGGTGGCGCACGGCGAAGGTAAAGCCATCGCGCTGCTCTAATTCGCCGGACTATTTCGGGTTCAGCTCGAAGTTGATGTTGACGTCGTAATGTCCAGAGCTGCCGATTCCCGGCGGCAATGCATCCACTTGCCGTACTTTGCCACCGACCTCGCGCACCGATTGATCAACCAGCACGTTGCCGGAGGGCTGCACAACCTTGAAGCCGGAGACGCGCCCGTCCTTCTCGATCCGGATTCTCGCCAGCGCGGAGAACTTCGCACCACTCGCGACGACGCTCTGCGGCTGTGTCCAGGCGCGATAAAACCGGTCGTGCAGCATGTCACCATACCAATTCGCGCTGGCGTCGTCACCGTTCCCCTGGCCGGCGCTGCCCGTTTGCGGTTTTCGGGTCGCGCTCTTCGAGGCGAGAAGTACGGGTTTTTTGCTTTTTCGTTCTTTCGCGCTTTCCCCTTTCCGTTCGGTTGAGCGGCGCGGCGGCGATGGCGATGCGTGAGACCGCTTTCGGGGCGGCGGTGCTGCTTTCGGCTTTGGCGCTGGAGTACTCTGCGGAACCTCGATTTCGCTTTTCGCTTCCGCCGGCGCTTGCGTTGGGGCAGGCGTGGCTTCCGGCAATTCCTGCTCAGGTGATTCCTCGGGACTTAACCAGCTAACCTCCGGGGCGACGGCGACTCGCGAGCCGCTGGCGTGATGCCAAAGTGCGAGCAGCAGCGCAACATGCGCAAACGCGATCAAGGTGACGTTTCGCCAGAACCGCGTTGCCATGCGCTATCGCGCTTCTGCCTTTGTCGCGATGCCCACCTTCGTAACCTGTGCGCGTTTCAGCGAATCCATCACGCTAATCAGTTTCTGCACCGGCAGATCACGGTCGGGCCGAATGATCACGGCAAGACCGGGATTCGCGCTTTTTAGTTGGACTAACCGAGCGACCAGCGATTCCTCATCGACGACCTCGTTGTTGAGTTTCACCGTCGCGTCGCGGTCCACCGAGACGGTCTGAACGTCCGATCTGCTGGCGGCGGAGCTGGGTGTGTTGCTCGAGGGAATGACGAGGTTCGTGCTGTTCTCGAGCAGTGGCGTCGTGATCATGAAAATGATGAGCAAGACAAAAGCGAGATCGAGCAGCGGTGTGATGTTGATCTCGCTCAGGGTCGAGAAGTTGCTGCGGTTTGAGTACCGGCGCATCAGACCATCACACGCCGATTCTGGCACTGTGCTCGACGTACTTATGCTCGAATTCGCTCGCCAGCTCAGCGGCGAAGTTCTCCATCTGCACGATCATCGCGCGAATGCTGGTAACGAGAAAATTGTAGCCGAACATCGCTGGAATGGCGACGCAGAGGGCAGTCACGGTCGTGATGAGTGCGCCCGAAACGCCCGGTGCCATGGTGGCGAGATTCGGTGAGCCGGCGACCGCCACATCAGTGAACGTGTCCATCACGCCCCAAACCGTGCCGAGCAATCCAAGAAATGGCGCGCCGCTCACGGCCGTCGCGAGCAAAATCATGCGCGACTCCAGCTCGAGCGCGGTTTCGCCCACCGCCCGTTCCATGGCCGCGCGCACTGCGTTCATCTGCGCCGGCGTAATTCTTTCGGCCGCACCGAAGCGCGCACGAAATGTTTCGTCCACCTCGGCAGAGCCGACCATCTGAAAAACGAGCTCCTGACAGCCGGCGCGGTACACATTGAACATGGGCGCGCCGGGGAAATGCGCGTTCCGCTCGAATAAACGCAAGGGCTGCCGATCCTGGCGAAAGGCGATGAGAAATCGCGCGGTTTGCTTTCGCGCGAAGCGGATCAGGCGCAATTTCGTGATCATGACGGACCAGCTGAAGATCGAGGCAATCGCGAGCGCGAGCAGGATAATTTTGCCCGCGACGGTGGAATGCTCAAAAGCGAAAAGGACTCCGCCGCTCGCGAGAAACATCGAAAGCAGAATCGGCGACAAGTTGGGTAAGTAATAGCGTGCTTCGCGAGAAACGAAAGTGGCGCTGTTTCATGTGCAGCGCCGCGAAGTGAAACGTCCGTGCCCGACTTAGAGGTTCGCGGCAGGATTGCCCGACTCTGCCCGGAATGACAATGGAAAGCTCGGCCGCACTTTCGCGACGACAATAAATGCGACGCCAAGCGCGATCAGGAAAAACGAGAGAAACTGCCCGCGCGTAAATATCCCGACGAGCGGCGCGTCAGGCTCGCGAAACATTTCGCAAACGATGCGAAAGATAGCGTAGCAGACGAAGAACAACCCGCTGAGTACGCCGTTAGGCTCTCGCGTGCGCGTTCGCACAAGCCACAAAATGCCGAACAAAATCGCGCCTTCGAGCAATCCTTCGTAAATTTGCGAGGGGTGGCGCGGGGTCAGAATGCCGCGGAGAGCATCAGTCAGGTGTGAATTGTGGCGAGCCGCCGCGATGATCTGCTCCGGGTCGGTGAGAGCAGGATCGATGGCGCGAGCAGCGGCAATGGCGCGATCTTGCTCGGCCGAATTTTCCAGGATTTCCTTTGGGAACTGCATGGCCCACGGAACATTCGTCGCGCGGCCGTAAAGCTCGCCGTTGATGAAGTTGGCGCAGCGGCCGAAGAAGAGCCCGAGCGGCGCTGCGACAACAAGATTATCGCCAAGATTCAGCCACGAAAGCTTGTGCTTTCGCGCGTAATAAAGCGTGAACAAAATGAGCCCGAGCATGCCGCCGTGGCTGGCCATTCCGCCTTCCCAAACACGCAAAATCGACAGCGGCTCGCGCAACATTTCCGGCCGATAAAATAAAACATAGCCGAGGCGTCCGCCCAGCAGCACGCCGAAGAGAGCGGCCCAAGTGATAAAATCGCTCACTCGCGCCGGCGGCAAATCACAGTAACCGCGCCGCGCCAAATGCCTCACCACGAGAAACCCGCAAGCGAACGCCATTACATAAGCGAAGCCGTACCAGCGCGGCCCGAAATTGTCCCACAGCCGGAAAATGAATGGATCAAAGTTATCAACGAAATACGCGAGCATTTAGTGCGCTGAATTACTCGCCATTGCGGGCAAATGTCGCCACGCGCGGCCTGGCAGCCCGGCGCTCCCGAGAATCCGAACGCAGTACCTGTCGCAAAAATGGGGCCGTACGGCTCACCCGATTCGTCGCAACCTGCTCGGGCGTGCCGGTCGCGATGATTTCGCCGCCGCCATCACCCGCTTCCGGGCCCATGTCCACGATGTAATCAGCTTCGGCCATGACGCTGACATTGTGCTCGATCACGATGACAGTGTTGCCTTCATCCACGAGCCGATGCAGCACATTGAGCAGCAGCTCGACGTCGGCCATGTGCAATCCAATCGTCGGCTCTTCCAATAAGTACAGCGTGGATTTCGGTTTTCGCATTTTGCGAATGCGCTCGTTCGTACTTCGTCCGATGCCGCGCGTCAGCTCAGTTGCGAGCTTGAGTCGTTGCGCTTCGCCGCCGCTCAACGTCGGGCTCGGCTGCCCGAGTTTTAAATAACCGAGCCCAGTTTCGACGAGCAGCTTGAGCGAACGCGCAATCTTCGGGTGCGCAGCGAAAAATTCCGCCGCTTCCTCGATGGTCATTTCCATCACATCACCGATCGATTTGCCGTCGTAGAGAACCTCGAGCGTCTGCGCGTTGTAACGTTTTCCGCCGCAATCTTCGCACGGCACGTAACTGCTCGGCAGAAAATTCATCTCGAGCTTGATCACGCCCTGGCCGCCACACGATTCGCAGCGCCCGCCCTCGGCGTTAAACGAAAAACGCGACGCGCTGTAGCCGCGCATCCGGGAGACGGGCAGTTGCGCGTACAAGTTGCGAATTTCATCGAACACTTTGATGTACGTCGCCGGCGTGGAACGCGACGTTTTGCCGATGGGCGACTGATCGACTTCGTACACCGCGTCGATCGCTTCAGCGCCGCTTACACTCACCGCGCGCGAATCGCTCTTCCGCCGAGCGCACGCGACCCGCGTGCCCTTTCCGCCGCCCTCGCCGAAAAGCATCTGGTCGGGTGACGTTCGCGGCGAGCCGGCGCGAGCAGCATGCGAGCTCCGAGCCGGAGTGGCGTTTCGTGCGCTCCCCAGCGCTTGTTTCACGCGCGGGAGCAGCACGTCGCCCATCAACGTCGATTTACCGCTGCCGGAAATGCCGGTGATGACCGACAAACGTCCGACCGGAAATCGCACGTTCACGTTCTTCAAATTGTTCGCGTTCGCGTTGCGAATGTCGATCCAGCCTTCCACTTCAGCTAACGCGCGACGTGTCTTTCGAATCGGATGACACAGTGGCGAGCGCAAACACCGCCCGGTTTCCGAATTTTTAGCATGCTCGATATCTCGCAACATGCCGCTCGCCACCACTTCGCCGCCGTGAACTCCGGCGCGCGGCCCAAGATCAATGATGTGGTCAGCCCGGCGCATCGTCTCCTCGTCGTGCTCGACAATGACGAGCGAGTTTCCCTTTTTGCGCAGGGCCGTGAGCGTTTCCAGCAATCGCAAATTATCGCGCGGATGGAGCCCGATCGTTGGTTCATCCAGAACATAAAGTACGCCGCGCAAATTCGAGCCAAGCTGCGCCGCCAGCCGAATTCGTTGCGATTCGCCGCCGCTTAGCGTTTTCGCCGAGCGGGCTAACGACAAGTAGCCAAGCCCGACGTCTCCCATGAATCGCAGCCGCTGCTCTATTTCCGGCAACAACTCGCTCGCGATCTTCTTCGCATTTCCGCGAAACTTCAGTTTCGCGATACGCTTCAGCGCGTCGGCTGCCGACAGCGCGACAAAATTGTCGATGGTGAAACCCTGTACTCGGACTTGCCGGGCAACTGCATTCAATCGCGAGCCGCGACATCTGCTGCAAATCTGCACGTCGCCTTGATCGATCCACTCCGATTCACGCTCCGCCGCGAGCTCGGTCTCAAGTACCGATTCGCCTTTGTCGCTTTCACCTGTTTGTAAATCGCAGTTCCAGATTTCGCCGAAACCGCCGCATTCCTCGCACGCGCCGTGCGGCGAATTGAACGAAAACAACCGCGGATCGAGCTCCTCAAATGCGCGGCCGCAACCGGGGCAGCTCATCTCGGTACTCATCACGGTGAGGCGATTGCGCGCGTCGAGCAGATGCGCCGTACCGCGGCCGATCTCGAGCGCGCGCTGCGTAAGGTTCCGCGCTTTTTTGATTCGCTTCGCGTCGATCACTCCGACGACGACATCAATCGTGTGCTCTTTGAACCGCTCGAGTTTGCGAAATTGCGCGACCGCAATGAGCTGGCCGTCCACCAGCAGCGTGTCGAACCCGTTCCGCTCCGCCCACCGAGCCACGTCGCTGTGAAAGCCTTTGCGCGCCTTCACCAGGGGCGCGAGTACTTTGAGCTGGCCGCGACGCGCCGCCGTTTCCACCTGTTTCACAATCGCACCAACGCTCTGCTTCTCGACCGGCAAATCGCAATCGGGGCAAAATTGCGTCCCTGTTTTCGCAAACAAAAGCCGCAGGAAATGATAGACCTCGGTCACAGTCGCGACGGTCGATTTCCCGCCGCCGCGCGTGACACGTTGCTCGATCGCAACGCTCGGCGGCAGTCCTTCGACGAGATCGACGTCCGGCTTTTCGAGCTGCTCCGCGAACTGGCGCGCGTAGGGCGAAAGGCTATCAAGGAAACGGCGCTGGCCTTCTGAAAAGAGAATGTCGAAGGCGAGCGTCGATTTTCCCGAGCCGCTCAAACCGGTGATGATGACCATCTGATCGCGCGGAATCTCGATGTTCAGATTTTTCAGATTGTGCTCGCGCGCGCCGTGGATTGCGATTGCGGCGTTGTTTGCGAAGCGCGCATCGTGTTCAGCGAACGCACGCGTGCGTCCATGTCCGGGGAGCGCACGCGAGTCGTGTGCTCCATTCGGCCACCCGTCGAATGGCTCCTCAGCAACGCGCAATGAAAAATCATCCGCATCATCTGCAACGGTGTCGTACACCGTTCGCGGCGAGTCGCGTGCGCTCCCCACCTCTTCCGCGACGCGCAGGGAGACGATCTCGTCATCCTGAGCGTAGCGAAGCGGAGCCGAAGGAGCTCGTCGCGTCAGCGTTGAGGTTTGGCTGCGGGACCGCTCGGCTGCCCTCGGGATGACGGCGCGAAGAAAACGGCCGGTATGCGAATCGTCGCAGCTCGCGATCTGTTCCGGAGTGCCAGTTGCGACGATTTCACCGCCGGCATCGCCGCCTTCCGGGCCGAGATCGATGATCCAATCAGCGCACTTGATCACTTCGAGATTGTGCTCAATCACCACGAGCGAATGGCCGGCATCGACCAGCCGCTGAAATAACGCGAGCAGCATCGCGACATCATCGAAATGCAATCCGGTCGTCGGCTCGTCGAAGATGAAAAGATTGTCCAATTTCTGATCTGCGATTTCTGATTTCTGATTTGGCCCCGTGAGGTGCGACACGAGCTTCAGCCGTTGCGATTCTCCTCCGCTCAGCGTATTCAACGGCTGGCCCAGCCGCAGATAACCGAGCCCGACTTCCTCGAGCACTTCGAGTCCGGCGCAAATCTCCGCCGCGCCGCGTTGCTCGTCATTCCGACCGGAGTGCAGCGCAGTGGAGGAATCGCGGCGCGTGACCTCGAAGCCTACACCGGACCCCTCGGCTCCGTTTCGCTCCGCTTTACTGCGCTTGGGATGACTTGCTTCTCCAATTTGCGCAAACCATCCCGCCGCTTCCGTCACAGTCATTTCGAGAACGTCGTGGATCGATTTGCCGTGCAGTTTGATCTTGAGTACGTGCGGCTGAAAACGGCGGCCTTCGCATTCGGCGCAGCGCACGTAGAGATCGCTCAGGAACTGCATCTCGATTTTTTCGAACCCGGTGCCACAGCAGCGTTCGCAACGGCCACTGCCGGAGTTGAACGAGAACGCGCTGGCCGTGAGTCCCTGCGCCTGCGCTTCCGGTAACGCGGCGAACAATTCGCGCACGCGATCGTACAATCCCAAATACAAGATCGGCGTGCTGCGCGGCGTGCGGGCAAGCGGCGATTGATCGACCATGACCACTTCGCCAATTCCGGACGCGCCGGCAATGCCTTCGCACACGCCCGGTTCCCGGTCGCCTGCCTGACCTTTGGCGCGCAACAGATTTCTGTAGAGTACGTCGTGGATCAGCGTCGATTTTCCGGAACCGGAAACGCCGGTGACGCAGGTGAAAACTCCAAGCGGTATATCGACCGCGAGGTTTTTCAGGTTGTGCTCGCGCGCGCCCGTGATGCACATGGCATCGCGCCATTTGCGGCGTGATTTCGGCAGCGGAATCGATTTCGAACCGGTGAGATAATCCCGCGTAAGAGATGCGCTCGTTGAATTCTGGGCAGCGCACGCGACCGGCGTGCTGTTCGCGGCGACTCGCCGCGAACGTCCGGCAAGTTCGGATCGAGTCGCGCGACTTTCTACGAACTCATTGCACGCAAGGAATTCGTGCAGTTTTCCGCTGAAGACCAATTCGCCGCCGCTTTCGCCGCGGCCCGGGCCGATGTCGATCAAGTTATCCGCGGCGCGGATCATTTGTTCCTCGTGCTCGACTACGAGCAGCGTGTTGCCTTTATCGCGCAAATTATGCATCACGCGTACGAGCCGGCCGACGTCGCGCGGATGCAACCCGACACTCGGCTCGTCCATGACGAAGAGCGTGTTTACAAGCGAGGCGCCGAGGCAGGTCGTGAGATTCACCCGTTGTACTTCACCGCCGCTCAATGTGCGTGTACTCCGGTCGAGGGTGAGATAGCCGAGCCCGACTTCGCAAAGGTAAGTGAGACGCGCGCAGATTTCCTTTCGCAACATTTCCGCGGTTGAGTCGTTCGCGGCAATTTCAACAGTGGCAAGTAGATCGCGCGCATACGAAATCGCGAGCGCCTGAAACTGCGGCAGCGTGAGCCACGCGCCGCAGCCTTCGTCATTCCGAGCGCAGCGAAGCGAGGTTGAGGAATCCCCCTGCGCCAGCTTTACGGTAACGTCACGGGATTCCTCGACTTCGCTCGGGATGACAGCTTCGGCATTTGCGGTTTCGCATTGCGCTTCCCGGAGCAACTCGGCAATCGGCAACCGTTCCTCGGCAATGCGATAATTCAGCGCGTCCGCTTTGAAGCGCGTGCCGTTGCAGCTCGGACAAAGCGTGTACGCGCGATACCGGCTGAGTAGTACGCGCACGTGCATCTTGTAGGTATTGCTCTCCAGCCAGCGAAAGAATCCGCGCACGCCGTACCAGCGGCCGTTCTCGTAATCATCATCCGTGTAAGTTTCGCCACGTTCGCGCGCAGCGACCACGGACCGTTCGCCGTTAATGACAAAATCCTGGTCGGCTTTCGGCAGTTCCTCAAAAGGCCTGTCGATCTCGATCTCTTCCCGGGCGCAAGCCCGCAATAAATCCTTTTGCGATTGGCCGAATTCCTGGCCGCGGAAAACGCGTACTACGCCTTGCGCGATGGTAAGCGAGCGATCTGGAATCGCTTTGTTCAAATCGATCGCAATAGTACGGCCGAACCCGCGGCATTCCGGGCAGGCGCCCAGCGGATTATTAAAACTGAAAAGCCCTGGTGTAGGCGGACGAATATCGAGATCGCAGTGCGCGCAATGCCAGCCGGTGGAGAAGGGAAGTTGAGAGTTGTTAGTTGAGAGTTGAGAGCCGTCGCTGCGCAGTGCGATGACGTTTACTCGATCTTTGCCGAAGCGCAGCGCGGTTTCGATTGCTTCAATCAGTCGCGCGCGATTTTCGTCAGTTACCGTCAGACGATCCTGAATCACCTGGACGCGCGCGCCCAGCCGCTCCACGGGCGCGCCGGTATCGACGCGGTGAACTTCACCATTGAGCCAAACGCGCAGGTATCCTTGCTGTTGGAGGAACTCGAAGTACTCGCGTGGTTTCGTCTTTGGCGGAACTGCCACCCAAAACGTGATGAGAACGTTTCGGGGAGCGCACGCGACTCGCGTGCTGTTCGCGGCGACCCGCCGCGAACCCTGGGCACGCTCCGTGTCCGGAGGAGCCTTGACGTCTGCTGATGTGATCGGCGAGTCGCCGATCGCGGCACGCGAGTCGCGTGCGCTCCCCGGATTCTGCTGCCCGCCGTCATCGAACAACTCGAAGACCTGTTCCGCAATCGACTGCGCCGTTTCCTGTCGGATCGCGCAACCGCAATTCGGGCAGAATGCTTTGGCGATGCGCGGCCAGAGCAGCTTCAGGTAATCATTGATCTCGGTCATAGTACCGACGGTCGAGCGCGATGATTTCACCGGGTTCGCCTGCTCGATTGCGATCGCCGGCGGAATTCCGCGAATATCGTCCACGCGCGGCTTATCCATGCGGTCGAGGAACTGCCGCATGTACGGCGAAAACGTTTCGACGTAACGCCGCTGGCCTTCGGCGTAGATCGTGTCGAACGCGAGCGATGATTTTCCGCTGCCGCTCGGCCCGATGACGACGGTCAATTCGCCGAGGCGCAGATCAACATCGATCCCTTTAAGGTTGTTCTGGCGCGCGCCGCGAATTTCCACGCACCCGCATTCAGCCGGCGCGGTAACGCACGGTTTTTCCACTTGCTTTGCGCCGTTCTTCGAACCCACCGGAGAGCATCGTTGCGTAACGGCGTGGCGCAAGATTGGGAAGCCCGCCCGACCTCACCCGCACCGCCTGCCGACTCGCCGAACGAACGTGTCCACAGAACCTCATGCGAGTGGCGGGTCGCAGCGGGCGAAGTCCGAGCGGGACTGGCATCGCCCGCGCTCGCGATCAATGCTGCGCCAGACGATCGGCCAACTTCTCGCGCTGCTTGTGCAGCTCGTCCGGTACAACACCACCTAAAGACTCGAAGAATTTGGCATGACCCTCCAGCTCGCGCTGCCATTCCTCCGGTTTAATGGCGAAAAGCTCGCGCATGGTGTCGCGCGAAACGCCCAGCTCATCGAGATCGAAATCTTCCGGCCGCGGAATGAAACCGATCGGCGTCTCCGCGCCGCCTCCATGACCTTCGGCCCGATCGATGATCCACTTAAGCACGCGCATGTTTTCCCCAAAACCGGGCCAGAGAAATCTTCCGTCGGCGCCTTTGCGAAACCAGTTCACGTGGAAGATGAGCGGCGGATTGCTCAGCCGTTTTCCAGTCGCGAGCCAGTGCCGGAAATAATCGCCGATGTTGTAGCCGCAAAACGGCAGCATCGCCATGGGATCGCGACGCACCTGGCCGACCACGCCCGTCGCCGCCGCGGTTGTCTCCGATGCCATGGTCGAGCCGATGTAAGTACCATGTTCCCAATCGAACGCCTGGAAAACCAGCGGCATGGTGTCACTGCGTCGGCCGCCGAAAATGATCGCGCTGATCGGGACGCCGGCGCCGTTGTCGAAGTCGGAGTCGAGCACTGGGTTGTTGCGTTGCGGCGTTGCGAACCGCGAGTTCGGGTGCGCTGCTTTATCTTTCGATTGCGGCGTCCAATCGTCGCCGCGCCAATCGATGGCGTGCGGCGGCGGGTTGCCATCTTTGCCTTCCCACCAGGCATCGCCATCGTCAGTCAGCGCGACATTTGTGTAAATGGTGTCGTGACTAATGGCGCGCATCGCGTTCGGATTCGATTTGTAACTGGTGCCCGGCACCACGCCGAAGTACCCGTTCTCGGGATTGACCGCCCAGAGACGTCCGTCGCGAATCTGCATCCAGGCGATGTCGTCGCCCACCGTCGTTACTTTCCAGCCGGCGAAATGTCTTGGCGGAATGAGCATGGCAAAATTCGTTTTGCCGCATGCGCTCGGGAACGCCGCCGCCACGTAATGCTTTTTTCCCTCCGGCGATTCCACACCGAGGATGAGCATGTGCTCCGCCAGCCAGCCTTGCTTGCGCGCCAAGTACGAGCCGATGCGCAGGGCGAGACATTTTTTCGAAAGCAAAACGTTGCCGCCGTAGCCCGAGCCGACAGAAATGATCGCGTTATCCTGAGGAAAATGGCAGATGAACCGGCGCTCAGGGTTCACGTCAAGCAATGAGTGCACGCCACGGTTCCATTCCGCGCTGGTACTTTCGCCGAGCCGTTTCACCGCTCCTTCGCCCATGCGCGACATGATGCGCATGCTGAGTACGACGTAGATTGAATCCGTGATTTCGAACCCGATCTTCGCCAGCGGCGAATCGGGCGGGCCCATCATGTAAGGAATGACAAACATGGTGCGGCCCCGCATCGCGCCCGCGAGCAGCCGATGCAATTTCTGATACATCTCAGCGGGCGCGCTCCAGTTATTTGTCGGGCCGGCTTCTTCTTTCGTCGGCGTGCAGATGAAGGTGAACTGCTCGACGCGCGCTACGTCGTTCGGGTTGCTGCGGTGCAGATACGACCGCGGCACTCTCTCCTGGTTCAATTTGATGACGCTGCCCTGCCGTTCCGCTTCGCTGAGCAGGAATTCATTTTCGCCCTGCGAACCGTCGCACCAGAAAATATTTTCCGGCTGGGTCAATCGCGCGACCGATTGCACCCAATCGAGCACAGCTCTGTTCTGAGTACGAGCGGTGCCGATGTCGGGCGGCGGCGCGATAGCGGGCGCGAGTTTCTCCATGCGGCAAAACGTTTCGGAATTGTTCGGCTGTTCGGGCGCTTCTCCAAGCAAATTTTGCTTTCGGCCTTGCCTTGCGTCATGGGCGGCGCACTCGGCCGAATTTCGTACTATGATCTTCCGCGATTCGCCATCGCATGGCGCGGGATGACTCTTGCGCGGCGCTCAGCGCGGCCTTTATTTCCTCCCATGTTCGGGGTGACCACGTCAGACGACTACAAGCCGGTCACCTGGATGGGACGCCTGCCGGTTGATGTCACCACGATCCTTGTCGGCGTGCACGTGGCGGCGGCGATCATCGCCTGTTTGTTAATCGCCAGCGGCGCCGCGGGCGTGCTCGATTGGATGCAATTCGACAGCATGCGTGTACTCAGCGGCGGGCAGGTCTGGCGTCTCGCCACTTACGCGCTCGTGCATTTGCCCTCAGGGCTCCTCTGGTTCGCGATCGAGATGTACATGCTCTTCATCTTCGGGCGGGAAGTGGAGAAATTCATCGGGCAGCGCGCTTACATTGTGCTTTACGGTTTGCTCCTGCTCGCGCCTTCGGCGCTGCTGACCTTGTGGGGACTTGGCCAGCGCACCGGCCTGGCAGGCTCGCCGGCGCTGCACTTCGGCGTCTTCGTCGCTTTTGCCACCATTTATCCCTCGGCAGAATTGCTCCTTCGCATCACGGCGAAATGGATGGCGTTGATCCTTGCCGCGATCTACACATTCGAGCTGCTTGCGTTCCACGCCTGGACTGATCTCGCGGTCGTCTGGACGAGCATCGCTGCCGGTTTCCTGTTTATCTGCGCACGCGGCGCCGCGCCAGAAATGCTTTGGTGGGAGAACATCAAAACGCGGTTGCAACCGAAGCCGAAATTCAAGGTTGTACCCAAGCCTGCTCCGTCACGCCGGAGCGAGGAAGACGTTTACCAATCGATTGACCCGATCCTCGAAAAAATCGCCAGATCAGGCATCGGCAGTCTTACCGCGGGCGAGCGGCGGCAGCTCGACCGCGCGCGTAACCGTCTTCTGCAAAAACCGGACTGATCATTTCTCCTCCGTCGCATCGCTGTCACTGTGCGAAAGAGCGAGAATCAGGTCCGTTTTCGAGAGAGTACCGATGAGCTTGCGTGAAGTACGATCGCTCACTACCGGCAGGCGTTCACCCTCGTGATGACTGAATTCGGCGAGCGCGCCGCGAACGGAAATGCCGCGGACGATCGTGCGAAAATCTTCCCGCATAATGTCGCGGGCGATGACGAGATTAGCCAGCTCCGGCTCGTTCAGATACGCCTTGATGTCGTGCAATGAGATGGCGCCTTTGAAACGCTGCTGGCCGTCGATGACGTAAAGGTAGTTGAATCGCTGCGTGATGAAGTCCTCGCCGATCTCGCGGAACGGCGCGGTCTCGAGTACAGCCACCGGATTCGGTTTCATCAAATCAGTCACCCGTACTTCGGCGAGGCGCTGATCGAAGTACGACGCCCCTTTGCGCTTGAGCGATTCGCTGTAAATCGAGCGCGGCTCGATGCGGATGGAAACATAGTACGCTACCACGCAACCGAGCATGACCGGCAGGATGAGGTGGTAATCGAGGGTAAGCTCAAACAGCATCAAGATGGCCATGATGGGCGCGTGCGTGCTCGCGGCCAGAAACGCGCCCATCCCGACGAGCGCAAACGCACTTGGGCTGCTCGTCGCGCGCGCGCCGAACAGGTATTGCACACCGCTGCCGAAGAGAAAACCCCCGCTGGCACCGATCATCAGCGTGGGCGTGAAAACGCCACCTACGGCGCCTGAGCCGAAAGTCGCGGCCGTGGCGATAATCTTCCCCACGAGTACCAGCACAAGCGTGTTCCAAAACCAGTGCGCCTGGAGGATGTTGCCGATCGCGCTGTAGCCGTTCCCCGCTACTTCCGGCCGGAAAATCGTGATTGCCCCGACCAGCAATCCCCCGATAGCCATGCGCGCGTACACAGGCAACGCGATTTTTGAGAACGCCACTTCACTCCAGTGCAGTAGCCGCAGGAACCAGGGCGCAGACACACCCATCAAAAGTCCGAGCGCCAGGTACGGCAGAATTTCCCAGTCGTTGTGAAGCTCGAATGACGCGGCGTAGAGCGGCCCGGCGCCGATGAAGCGTTGCGTCGTTAACGTCGCGATGACTGAGGCAAAAACCAGCGGGCCGAAAATTTCCATCGCCATCGTGCCGAGCACGATTTCCCCCACGAAAAGCGCTCCGCCGATTGGCGCATTGTAAGCCGAGGCAATGCCTGCCGCCGCGCCGCAGGCTACCAGCAATCGCTTGCGTGGAATAGACCATGCGCGCCACCGCCCGACGAGCGAAGCGCAAAGCGATGAGAGTTGGACCAGCGGACCTTCCCGACCGATCGAGCCGCCCGAGGCGATGCTGAACATGGCGGACAGCGTTTTCACCACACTCGAACCGAAGGAGATCACGCCCTCGCCCACGACCACGGCTTCCATGTAATCGGTGGAATATTTTGACCGGCGAAAGCGTGCTCCGAGAAAAATAATCGTGCCGGCAATGGCGCCGCCAATGGCCGGCGTGACCAAGCGCCGCCACATCGGCAGTTGCATGAATGTGCGCGCGTACTCGCCGGTGTGCTGCGTGAGCAGCCAGTGGACCTCTTCCGTGGCGACGCGGAACAGGTGCGAAGCGATCGCGCCGATGAAACCGATCACGCCGGCCCAGAACAATGTGACCTGCAAATCGCTTGGGCGGATTTTCTCCGCGATCCACACGCGCAGCTTGAGTCCGCGCAAAAGACGCGTCATCGGCGTCGTGGCGTTGGTCACCGTCTCAGGCATTTCAGTTTATGATACAGCGCGTCGCGTGGCGGTCATCCGACGTGAAGCGGAAGGCGAAGAATCCCGTAGTGTTACCTGTAAGTACCACAGCCGGATTATCGGCGCGACGGTTAGTGTCACCGGCATCACCACATGCGCGGGCAACAATCGGCGGGCGGGACAACCGAGGTTGGCATTTCGCCGACGCGGCACATGTGAGCGAGTTGATAGTTGACGCTTGAGAGCTGATAACACCAGCGCCGACATGCCGGACGCAACCAGCTATCAGCAGGCGACTGATGACTTCGCGCAACTGTGCGACATTGTGGCAAGACTCCGTGGGCCCGATGGCTGCCCGTGGGACCGAGAACAAACACGCGAGTCGTTAGTTCCGGCGCTGCTGGAAGAAGCGTACGAAGTGGCAGGCGCAGTACGCGCGAATAATGACACGAACCTGCGCGAGGAGCTGGGCGATTTGCTGCTGGTAATTGTGATGCAGGCGCAGATCGCGTCAGAAGAGGGGCGCTTCAATGTCGAGAATGTCGTGCGTGAGATCAGCGAAAAACTGGTGCGCCGGCATCCTCACGTTTTCGGTCCGGTCAAATTGTGCGGCAGCGAAGCGGTCCTGAAACAATGGGAAGCAATCAAACGCGATGAGAAGGGCAACGACGAGCATTATCTCGGCAGTGTGCCCACGGCGTTGCCGGCGCTGATGCGCGCCCAGAAAACGCAAAAGAAAGCGGCGCGCGTCAATTTCGATTGGAGTGAATTGCGCCACGTGCTCGCTAAGCTCGATGAGGAATTGGCTGAAACGAAGAAGGCTATCGAGTCAGCTGATCCGCGCGCCATCGCTGATGAAATCGGCGACTTGCTTTTTGCCGTCGTCAATCTTGCGCGCAAGCGCAACCTCGATGCCGAGATTGTGCTGCAAACAGCGACGGACAAATTCATCGCCCGCTTCAACGAAATGGAAGATCGCCTGCGCAGGCGCGGTGGTAAACTGGGCGATGCGACGCTGGATGAGCTGGACGCGATCTGGAACGAAGTCAAAGCCGGACGTCATCTTGAGCAAAGTAAGGCGCCCGCGGGGAACGCTCGGTATGATGCTTGAGGTAGGCGAGCGATGAGCACCTACTGGAAAATTCCTGCTTTCCTGTTTTCCTGATTCATCGATATTCCGCGCTCGCTATGAACATCGTGATCGGCATTCTGCTCGGCCTCGACTGCCTTGTCGCGCTGCTGATGTGTCTCATCATTCTCATGCAGCGACCGAAGAGCGAAGGCTTGGGCGCGGCCTTTGGCGGTGGCGTGACGGAAAATATTTTCGGCGCACAGACCAGCAATGTGCTCACGCAAATCACCAGCTGGTTTGCCGGGGTTTTCTTCGTAATCACCTTTGTACTTTCCGTTTTGTACGCGCATCGCAGTGATGGCGGAAGTGCGTTACGCCGCGAATTGATGCGCGGAGCGGCAGCTAAGCCAGCGGCTTCAGCCGCAGCAGTACCAGGAGCTTCGGCGACTCCGGTGGCAGCGGCTGGCGCGCCCGCAACGCAATCGCCGGCGCCCGCGCCGAGCACTTCGGCCAAGCCTTCGGATCTTGCGGTGGGTGCAGTGGCGCAACAGCCCAGCGCGACCGCATCACCATCCGCTTCAGCAGTGGCGACACCGCCACGCGTTCCCTGACCGCTGCCAAACGCGAATTCGCCCCTGTGGCGCAGTGAGTGTTTGCTAAGCGATTTAGGCGGTTCGGCGGTCCCGTTCAGACGCTGCCCCAAACAGATCCAGCAAAACCGGCAGCGCGATCAGCGTCAGCGGCATCCCAAAACAGAGACCGGCGATGATGGCGATCGCGAGCGGCTGCTGCATGGCCGAACCTTTCCCGATCCCCAGCGCGAGCGGCATGAGCGCGAGAATGGCGGCGAAAGTCGTCATGGCAATCGGGCGCATTCGGTTGATACCAGCAATGACCAACCGATCGCCGGCAAGGGGCAGTTCTCGGAATTCCGAGTAATAAAAGATGGCGATCTCCGTCACGATGCCGACGATCATCGTCATTCCCATACGTGAAGTGATGTTGAATTCCGTGCCCGTCAGCCACAGCCCGACGTACACGCCGGCTATGGCGAAAAGCGTCGTCAGCATCATGGCCAGCGTGACGCGGAATGATTCGTAAAGAAACAGAAGCAGCAAAAAGACAAGTACGACGGCGGCAATGAGAATGATGGTGAGACTGCGAAAGGCGATCTGCTGTTGCTCGTAAAGGCCGCCGAGAGTGTAGGGCACGTTTTTCGGTAACACACCGCTGCTGTCGAGTACGCGTTTAACGTCAGCCGCAGTGGACCCAAGATCGCGGCCGCTGATGCGCGCGGTCACGGCCGCCATTCGCTTCAAATCGTCGCGCGTGATTTCAGGCTGACCGACAATCGCTGTGAGCGTTGCCACCCGCTTCACTGGAACAAGGTGACCATCGGGTGCACGCAGAGGCAGGTTTTCAATGTCATGCATGCGCTCGCGGTCGGGCTGCGGAATCCAGACCCGGACGCCAACGAGCTTCGGCCCGCGCAAGATATGCGTGGTGACGTTACCAGAAAGGTAAGCGGAAAGTGATTTGGTGATGCTGTCCGGATCCATCCCTTCGAGGGACGCCTTCACGCGGTCAACTTCGATGTTTAAAGCGTCGCCTGCCGGCACAATCCCGCTTTTCACTTCGACAATGCCGTTCACTTTGCTGATGGCGTCAGCCACGCGTGGTGCCACGTTGCGCAGCGTTTCTTCGTCATCGGAAAAAAGCTTTACTTCAATGGGCTGGGGCACGCTGGTAAGATCGCCGATCAGATCTTCCATTAGCTGCGCCAGCTCGATCTCGAGCCCGGGGATCGTCCGTGTCACGCGCGCACGGACGTCATCCATCACCTCGTCAATGCCGCGGCTGCGGTCCGGTTTCAGCCGCACGAAAAAGTCTCCGATATTCGCCTCGCTTAATCCGCCACCGAGCTGCAGTCCGGTACGGCGCGAGTACGTTTGGACCTCCGGTGTCTGCTCGAGAATCGCTTCGACCTGCCGGAGCAGGCGATCCGTTTCGGCCAGCGATGTTCCCGGCCGCGAGACGTAGTCGAGAATGAAGCCGCCCTCGTCCATCGTCGGCATGAAACCGGAAGCGACATTCCTGAAACCGAGGAAGCCGAGTACGAGCAGCGGCAGAATAAACCAAAGCAGCAGCGAGCGTCGGCGGAGCATTCGCTCGAGCAGTGCGCGGTAACGCTCGTGCACGTAGCGCGTCAGCCGTCCGTGTTCTTCCGTCTCGGCGTCTTTGCTCGTGAGAAGACGACCAGCAAGTACCGGGACCGCCAGCCACGCGACGACGAATGAGATGACGAGGCTGGATGCCATCGTGAGTGAAAGGGCTTTAAAAAACGCACCGGTGACGCCGCTCAGAAACGCAAGTGGAGCAAAAATGATCACCGTTGCCGCTGACGATCCGGCAAGTGGCTTGGTAAATTCCACAGCCGCTTTCATCACCGCGCCGCCAGTATGACCCCCACGTTGCGCGCGCACCCGCCGCACGATGTGCTCCACCATCACGATGGCGTCGTCGATGATAAGACCGACTGCCGCCGCCATGCCGCCGAGCGTCATAATGTTGAAGCTCATTTTGAAGACGTAGAGCAATAGCACCGTGGCGGAGAGAACAGCGGGCACGCTCAACGCCGCGATTAACGTGACCTTCCAGTTGCGCAGAAACACGAGCAGGACGACAGCGGCAAGAATCACCCCGATCACGATCGCGTCGCGTGTACTTCCGGCAGAAGCAAGGATCAGCTCGCTCTGGTCATACCAATTCGCGACCTTCACGCCTGGAGGAATTTGTTGCGCGATTTCCTTCAGCTTTGCTTTTATGCCGGCGGCGATCTGGACGGTGTTTCCGCCGGGCTGCTGGTAAACCTGGAACAGAACGGCGTCGCGACCGTCAGCGGTCACGCGTGTCCACTGCGGCTCGATTGAGGGCTCGACCGTGGCAACATCATCGAGCAAGACGACGCCCTGCGGTGTCGAGCGAAGTACAGTGTGTTCAATTTCATCGAACTTCTTGAAGCGTGTGTCCGAAATCACGAGGTAAAGCTTGTCGTATTGCTCGAGGCGTCCGACGGCGACGAGAACATTGGAGGCAGAGAGTGCTTTCGCGACATCGTCGAGCGTCATCTCAAACGAGAGCAGTTTGGCTGGATCAACGTTGACGCGGTATTCTTCCACCTGTCCGCCTTGCACATCGACGCGCGCTACGCCGGGCACGGTGGAGAGCGCGGGGCGCAGCGTGTAAAGCGCGAGATCGCGCAACTGCACGAGTGACTGTGAGCTCGAGGTGAGGCTGTAGGCGATAACCGGGAAAACCGTTGGGTCCATCCGCTCGACCTCGAAAGTGGTGCCGGGCGGGAGCGTCGAGAGCAGTTTGTTTACTTCCGATTCGGCCTGCAGCATGGCCGCGATCATGTCTTCGCCCCAGTCGAAATTGATGGAAATTTCCGCGCTCCCGCGGCTGGTGGTTGAACGCACGTTACGCACGCCTGGAATGGCTCGCACCGCCTCCTCCACCGGCGTCGTCACTTCCACCATCATTTGCTCAGCTGCGCGATCGCCCGCGTCCAGAGTGATGCGAACGCGGGGAAAAGTGACGAAAGGAAACAGGCTAACGGGAAGGGAGAAGCTCGCCACGGCACCGGCCAGGGCGAGCGCAGCGAGGAGGAAGAGAATGGAGCGCGCGTGCCGTTGCGCGGAGATGATCATTTCGATTTCTCGATCTCCAGCGCCATACCATCTTCCAGCTCATAGTTGCCGAGGGTGACGACTGCCTGCCCCGCGCTCAAATCGGGTGCGCTGACCTCGACATCGCTCTGGTTTTCCAAACCCACTTTGACTGCGTGCTGATGGGCTCGACCGTTTTCCACCGTAAACAGCTCGTACTCATTCTTCTCGTTGGGCAACACCGCGGACCGGGGAACGACAAGCACATTTTCCGCGACGCGCTCGAACTCGGCCCGCACAAAACCATCCAGCATCATCTTCGTGCCCGGCGGCAGCGCGACGTACACGTCCACCAAACGCGTCGCGGGATCCACGCGTCGCGTGATTAACCGCACGCTTCCTTCGACCTGCCCTTGCTCGGGATTATTAACGGGAAAAATTGTAATCGGCTGGCGAGGATGAAGCGCCGGCAAATCTTCTGGCTCGACGCCAAGTTTCACTTCGATTTCGTCTTCAGCCACGATCTCAACCAGCGGCCCGCCGACCGGCACGATTTGGCCGTCCTGCACGTCAACTTTTGCAATAATCCCAGTGGTGTCGGAGCGTACTCGATGATCACCGCCGGCGCCGGCGCGCTCAAGCGAGCTAAGCTGCGCCTGCGCGTCGGCAGCGGCTTTTTTTGCCGCATCGAGGTCCTGATTCGTGGCGAGCTTCAGGTTGAATCTTCCCTCGATTTGGTTGAGCGCACGCTGGCTTGTCTCGGCGGCACTGCGCGCCTGCTGCAACTGTAATTGCGCCGCCGCACTTGGTTCGACTTCAGTGACGGGGTCGCCTTCCTTCACAAACTCTCCCGGGGCCACAAGCACATGGCGCACGCGAGTTTCAAAGGCCACTGAAACCGAATGCGTTTTCCCCGGTTGCGCGACGACGCTGCCGTACGCGACCAGCTTTTCTGAAATCCCCTTGCGCGTGATCTGCGCCACCTGCACTCGGGCAACCGGCCCTTCATTTTTCTCGGCTCCTCCGCCGCCGCTAAAATGTTGCCAGGTACAATAACAGATCGACAGCACGACAGCGGCGGCAATAATCCAGGCAACGATCCTTTTCATTTCACATGCATCGCGGCATTTGTGGGCAGAAAGCGCCCGGACGCTAATTCCAGTGCGGCTTGCGCTTCAAGCAGTTGCTCTTTCAGTTTGATCAACTGGATCCGGCGCTGCAGCAGTCCGCTGCGCGCAGTGTAGTACGCGAGCACATCAGTGTTGCCCTCGCGCAAAGCGGCTTCGGCAGAGGTGACGAGTCCCTCGAAAGCGGGCAGCGCTTGTTCTGATGCCGCGACCTGCTTGTTCAGGGAACGAATATCAGCGAGCGCAGTGGCAATGTCCGAATGCGCTTCGAAGACGCGCAATTGATATTCGTCCAACAGGCGCTGCCGAGTTGCGCGTTCCGTTGCTATCACGCCCTGGTTTCGATCGAAAACGGGGAGGTCGATCGAGATATTGAAGCCTTCGGTGTGGACATTGGTGGTGTCACTCGCTTTCGAGCCACCGATCGTGATCCTGGGAAACTGCGCCAGGATGGCAGCGCGCACGGTTGCACCCTGGCTGCGGTATCCCTCTTGCAACGCCACAAGGTCGAGCCGGCGGTTTTCTAAGCCGTCCATCAGCGCTCGCTGCCCGGGCGGGTCGAGGTGCGCGGGCAAACCAATTCCGTTGCGCAAGCGCACTTCTGATTCGGATGGAATACCAAGCGTTCTCTTCAGGACGAGCAGTTGCTTTTCGCTTTCCTGCTCGAGACCCAGAGTTGTCGCCTGCGCGTCCTGCTGGGCCGCCTTTGCCGCGCCGAAATCGAGCAGGGTTTTCTCATGCGCTTCCGTCGCCGCACGCATCGCTTCGGCGCTTTGCGTCAGCTCCTGTTCCGCTTCGCGCGCGCTCGCCAACTCTTCCCGCAGACCCACCACGCGATAAATCGCGGTGCGCGCATTCTCAGCCAACTGCCATTCCGTCCAGGCGACGTCGAGATCGACGGAGCGCAGGTTAGCGCGAGCAGCACTTTGTTTCGCCAGCAATGGAACGAGCGCGCTGATCTCCCAGGTGGCGGTGAAGTTGTATGCAGTCGTCGTGTCCACCGTATTGCCACCGGTAATGAAATCACGGCTATAGCTCAGCACCGGGTTCGGCAGCACGCCGGCTTGCACTAGTTGCGCAATAGCAGTCCCATGCCGATCACGCGACACGCGTAAGGCCGGACTGAGGTAAATGGCAATGATCGCAGCGTCGTCTGGTCCAATGCCAGCCCGCGGGTCAATGACCAGATTGCCCAGACGGCCGCTCGGCAACCGTGAGACAGGAAAATGCGCGAGCGGAGTTTCTAACGAGCTCTGAGCGCTCATTTGCTGCGCCGCAACCGCTGCAACAAAGCAGACGAACTTGCACAACACCAGGCGTGTCGCCGAAGGAGACCAAATCCTTGCAGTCACAATTCGCCCACACTTATCACGCAACTTGGCTGTCGGAAAATCGGCTTAGATGCGGCCGCTGCAATAGGCAAAACCCAGAGTACTGCCATATCGGCATTGACGGCGCGGCCTCAACCTGAGACGCTGCCGGACAGTATGATCCGTCCCTCCATCAAGACTGAAATCTTCGTCTGTGATCAATGCGGTAATCGCAAGCGCCTTCCTACCGCTTCACGCCATTGGTGTGACGTCTGTAATCAGGGCAGCCCAGTCGAGATGCGCCCGAGCCGGGTCAAGCTCACGCGCTCACGCTCGGAACCGGAACAGGCGAGCGAGACGCGGCACGATCGCTATTAAGGTGAGGGAACTCGGTGCGCCGTCTTTCTTGAGATGGCGTTCTCGACTGGGTTTTTGGAGGGATGTGCCTGCCGAAATAACAACAAAGCCCGGGCAAAGTAGATAATAACCGTTGCTTGTTGCTAGCCCGAGTACTGTGTTGAGCATGTACTCATCTGGCGTGAGACCGTAAGTACGGGCAATCATCTCTGCTGGACCGAGTCGCGTTGCTTTGCGAGAGCGCGGATGCTTAGGTAGCACGGCCTCGCTTTTCATCGGATGAACTACAAAGATACCCTCAATCTGCCGCGCACCGCGTTCCCGATGAAGGCGAATCTCGCCCAGCGCGAGCCGGAGATTCTGCGCGTCTGGAACGAAACGCGGCTGTATCAGCAAATCCAAAAAGCGCGGCAGGATGCGGAGCTATTCGTCCTGCATGACGGGCCGCCGTTCGCCAATGGCGACGTCCACATGGGCACGGCGCTGAATAAGATTCTGAAGGACATGGTGGTGAAATCACAGTCCATGCTTGGCAAACGCGCTCCCTACGTGCCGGGCTGGGATTGTCACGGCCTGCCCATCGAGTACAAAGTGGTGAAAGAATCCGGCGCGCTGTCGCCGGTGGAAGTACGAAAACGGTGCGCAGCTTTTGCGCGCAAGTTCGTCGAGATACAGCGCGAACAGTTCAAACGGCTCGGCGCCCTCGGCGATTGGGAGCACCCGTACTTAACCATGAATCCCGCGTATGAAGCGGAGATACTGCGCGCCTTCGCTGTCTTCGTCGAGAAAGGGCTTGTCTATCAATCGAAGAAGCCGGTCTTCTGGAGTACCGGTGCGCAGACGGCGCTGGCCGAAGCAGAGGTTGAGTACCAGGAACGCGATGACACCGCGGTCTTCGTGAGGTTTCCATTGGCGAGCGGCAAGTTTGCCGGCAAAGCGAGTGTCGCCATCTGGACAACCACGCCGTGGACTTTGCCGGCAAATCTCGCCATCGCCGTTCATCCTAACGAGATCTATGTCGTGCAGGAATTTTGCAGAGTAGCGCAAGGGTCCGGCTTGCCATCCGGCGAAGGCAATCGAGACGATTGCGCCACGTTAATTCTTGCCAAAAAGCTCGTGGACGCCTTCTGCCTCGCGGCCGGTTACCAGCCCGCTGGCCAGCCGCTCGAAACGCTTCGAGGATCAGAACTGGAAGGCTTGCTCGCGCAGCATCCATTCCTGCCCCGCACCTCGACGATTCTGAACGCCGAATTCGTCACCATGGATACCGGCACCGGCGCGGTGCACATCGCGCCCGGTCACGGCGAAGACGATTACGCGCTTGGCTCACGTCACGGCCTTCCCATTTTGTCGCCGGTCAATGACCATGGCCGTTACACCGCAGACGCCGGAATCCCTGAGCTTGCCGGCAAGTACGTTTTCGAGGCGAATGCGGACATTGTGCGAATCCTGCGCGACGCTGGCATGCTGCTGGCCGAGCAAACCTTTCACCACAGCTATCCGTATTGCTGGCGCTCGAAAACGCCCATCATCTTTCGCGCGGTCGATCAGTTCTTCATCCGCATCGACGCGTTGCGTGGCGCCGCGCTTGAGGCGATCACCAAAGTGAATTGGATTCCCGCCTGGGGAGAAAATCGCATCGCCGGAACGGTCGCATCCCGTCCCGACTGGGTCATTTCACGCCAGCGCAGCTGGGGCGTGCCGCTGCCGGTTTTTTATTCAGCGGCTGGCGAGCCAGTGCTGAACTCCAAGTGGATTCGCAGACTCGCCGCTGCCGTCGAGAAACGCGGCTCGAACATCTGGTTCGAGCTCAGCGACCGCGAGCTTGCGCGTGAATTGGATATACCGGAGGGCACAACGAAGCGCAATGACACCCTCGATGTCTGGATCGACTCCGGTGTTTCGCACTGCGCCGTCTGCGCAACGCATCCCGAATTGCGTGATCCCGCTGACATGTATCTCGAAGCGACGGACCAGCATCGCGGCTGGTTTCAATCGTCGCTGATGACGAGCGTGGCGCTGAATGGGCGCGCGCCGTACAAGACCTGCGTCACGCACGGCTTTGTCGTTGATGTTGATGGCAGGAAAATCTCGAAATCGAGTACCTACGCCAAGCCGATGGACGCCGCGTACTTTGTGAACAAGCACGGCGCCGACCTGGTGCGTCTATGGGTGAGCAGCATCGATTTTACTGATGATGTGCCGTTCTCTGAGGAGATGTTTACCCGACTGGGCGAAGCCTACCGGCGCATTCGTAATACGCTGCGCATCCTGCATGGGAACTTGTTTGATTTCGAAACGGAGAGCGCCGAAACCCGCAATGAATCAGGAGAGCAGGAAAGCACGAAAATCTCGCCTGAGATGACGCTTATCGACCGGTGGATTCTGGCCCGGCTAGCGCAGGTCATCGAGGAATGCCGGGGCGCTTACGAGAAGCTCGAGTTTCATAGAGTTTACCAGTCCATTAACCAATTTTGCACCGTCGATCTCAGCAGCCTCTACATCGACATCACCAAAGATCGCATGTACTGCGACGCGCCTCATTCGGCCCGGCGCCGCGCTTCGCAATACGCGATGCATCGTACTTATTCTGCGCTTTGCCGATTGCTCGCCCCCATTCTCGCGTTCACCGCCGAGGAGGCATGGCAGTACTCCGGCGGGAACGCCTCTGTCCATCTGCAGTATTTCCCCGACGACATTTCCCCCGACGCCCTCGCCTTGGAGCAAATGCGCGACGCGATCGACATTCGCGCAGTGGCAAGCCGCGCCCTGGAAGAAGCGCGCCAGCAGAAAATCATCGGCAATTCGCTGGAGGCAAGATTGGTACTTGAGCTGGCTCCGGCGCAACATCATTGGAATGATCGCGCGCACGAGCTGGCCGAGATCCTCATTGTCAGCGACCTTGTACTCATCGGGGGCGCGGAAACGAAAGCCGCCGTCGCGCATACAAACTTTGCCAAATGCGCCCGCTGCTGGCGTCACCGCGAAGCCGTGGGGAAAAGTACCGCGCACCCGGATTTGTGTGACCGCTGTGAAAAGGTAATCTCTGGGCTCGCCCGTCACACCGAGCAAAGCGAAACCTGTTCGATCGAAACCGCCGAGACTCGCTGAATAATTTTTCCATCTCGCATAGTTCAGCCCGAGTACTCAGCTACGCTCCCTCCAGTTCGCTCCCAATGACAAACCGACGCCCGGTGTAATGCGATGAAGTGGATGCTGTTCTTGTCACTGCCGCTTTACCTCGCCGACCAGCTCAGCAAACGGTGGGTTCTGCACAACATCGATCCGGAGTCGCCGCGCATCATTATTCCAGGCGTGTTTGACATCGTGCACGTGACGAACACCGGCGCTGCCTTCGGCTCGTTCAAAAACAACAACGCATTTTTTGTCGTACTTTCGTTCCTTGCGCTCGCCTCGATCATCGTGTTACTGCTGCGCGGCGGCCGTCGTGATGCCTGGCGCGATATTTCGCTCGCGCTGCTCGTCGCTGGCGTTGCCGGTAACCTTACTGACCGGCTTAGCTATGGGCGCGTGATCGATTTCCTACTGTTCGATCTCCACATTCCGCTCTCAGTTTTCCGTCCCTGGCCTGCCTTCAACGTGGCTGATTCCTGCATCTGCGTCGCTGTGGTTTGCTTTATCGTGTACTCGCTGCGCGACAGCCGCTCAAAGGCGCGCAGCTACAGCGCCAGCGTGTAAGCCGCAACCAAAGACCTGCGCCACATCGATGGCGACAGTTATCGACTGCCGCTACAATTGTGCTCAACCATGGATGCGATGGAGCTAACGGCGCGTGAGATTTGCGCCCGCCTGCGCGCGCGCGGACACATCGCGTACTTTGCCGGCGGCTGCGTGCGGGACATGGCGCGTGGTGTCGCGCCAAAGGACATCGATATTGCGAGCGACGCCCGGCCGGAGCAGGTGCAGAAAATTTTCTCGCGTACTTACTCTGTTGGAGCGCACTTCGGCGTCATTGTCGTCCTCGAAAACGGTACTCAGTTCGAAGTTGCGACTTTCCGCTCAGACGCTGCTTACAGCGACGGTCGCCGCCCCGATGCGGTGCATTTTTCTTCAGCGGAAGAGGACGCAGAGCGGCGCGACTTCACCATCAACGGCATGTTTTTCGATCCCGCGAAAGACGAGATCATCGATTTCGTCGGCGGGCGCACGGACCTTGAGGCGAAACTCGTCCGCGCCATTGGCGATCCGGCACAGCGGTTCGCCGAAGACCGCCTCCGACTCCTCCGCGCGGTCCGTTTCGCGACCGTGCTCGATTTTCGGATCGAGGAGAAAACGTGGGAAGCGCTGGTGGCAAATGCCCCGGAGATCAGGCAGATCAGCGCGGAGCGGATTCGGGACGAGCTTGTTCGCATTTTCATTTCTCCGCGGCGGTTGCGCGGCTGGGATTTGCTTGATCAATCAGGGTTGTTACGCGCGGTAATTCCCGAAATCGAGGCGATGAAAGGGTGCGAACAGCCGCCGCAATTTCATCCTGAAGGCGATGTCTTTCAGCATACACGCTTGATGCTGGGCATGTTGCCCGAACACATTTCCGTGCCGCTCGTGTTCAGCGTTATTTTGCACGACATCGCCAAGCCCGTGACAGCGACGGTGGATGAAAATGGCCGTATTCGGTTTAATGCGCATGATCGCATCGGCGCAGAGATGGCGGAGAAAATAATGGAGCGACTACGTTTTTCGCGCGCGGAAATTGAAGCCACGGCCGAAATGGTGCGCCAGCACATGGTCTTCAAAGACGTGCCGAACATGCGCGTGGCAAAGCTAAAGCGTTTCATGGCGCGGCCTACGTTCAGCGACGAGCTGGAGCTGCACCGCGTCGATTGCGCCAGCAGCCACGCTATTCTCGACAATTACGAGTTTCTCCAGCGCAAAAAGGAAGAGTTCGCCAATGAACCAATTATTCCTCCGCCGCTCGTGCGCGGCGATGACCTGATCGCGCTCGGCATGAGACCTGGCCCGAAATTTGGCGAGATCCTGGAAGCAGTGGAGACGCGGCAGCTCGAAGGCGCGCTCAGGAGCCGCGAGGAAGCGATCGAGTGGCTGAAAAAGGAATTCCTCGCTGCGGATAAACGCTGATGCTGCGGGATAATCGCGGGCCAGCAACCCACGACCACCCATATTTTTTCATCGTCATGGCGGTTACGCATCCCGCCCGGTTAAACAGTAACTACGGGAGAGCAGTACCGGATTTTGATTTCACCAGCGACACGTCGGCGCTGTTGATGGAACCGTCGCAGGTCACATCCTCGCGGAAGTTTGCACCTGTCACCGCTGCGCCGGATTGCGCTTTGGTTTTGCTCACATCGGCAGAGTTCACGATGCCATCGCCCGTGGTATCGCCGATCAGCACCCGCATGGGCACGCTGACATCGCTCGTGTTTACTCCATCACTGACACTGTGCAGCGTGACCGTAATCGTCTGCGCGTTCGCGACACCGGTGAGATTCACGCTCACTTCTTTGCCGCTGACCTCGAAACTACTAACAGTACCTGCGCTGGCACTGGCGGACACCACCGAGACGTTGTTCGTGAAATCGAGTACGACGGTGTAAACGCCATTAGCGCCTCCGCTGCGGCATTCAATTCCTGGCGCGCCGCTAACCGGCAGATTCACATCGAACGTGCCCGCTGCGCCCTGTGTTTTGCGCGACACGGCACTGACCAGCTGCATCACCACCGATTCAATGAATGGCGTGTGCGCGGCGATTTCCGTGGCGTAAAATGCACTCGGATTTGGCGCGGCCACCCAGTTGCCCGAATCATCCTGAGCAAACAAACCGGTCGTATCGAACATCGCGGCGTCGAACGGATTCGCGCCGGATGCCGAAGTACTAAAAGGCCCATCGACAGCGAGGTTGATTCCCGCGAGCTGCCATTGATTTGCGCTGGAATTGAAGATGAAGACGCCGCCACCGGAGTCGCCGACGGAAAGGTGAGCTTCATTTGGCGAGACGTTGGCGTCAAAGGTGGCGCGCAAAAGCGAGCCGTAGGTTGGATCATTGGCAATGGAGCTGACAACGTTTGTGCCCCAGCGCTGGACACCGTCGCCAGTGCCCCACAACCAGCCGCCGAGATGGGCGTCGCTACCTACCAGCACGGGACTGCCGCGCTGTGTTCCGCGCCCAAAAACAACCAAGCCAAGATTCACTTCGCTGCCCGCGCCCGCGCTATAGAGCGGTGCAAACGCCGGAAACGTGCCTGAGATCTGCCAAACCTGTACATCGCTCGATGGATCGGGAAAGACCGCCGTCGTGGTGTAGTTCGCTCCATTAAAAGTAAATGTCTGACCAACACTTCCGCCGATGTGTTTCGCCGTGACGAAATAGTTCGCCGCGATCGGCGTCCCCAGAAAACCACCAAAACTTCCTTCAAATTGCCAGCCGCTCCCCGCCAGTGCGCCTGATGGCGCTGATGTGTTCACGGTCGGGTCGTCTGTCCCGTAGAGAATGACGGCATTCGCAGTCCTCGCGACGAAGCAAAGGACGAAGGCTGCGAGAAAATTTCTGAGCGAAATCATGGAACCGGAGTGCATTTGCAGATGAGCTCTCGCGCAAGTGCGGTCCTACTCTTCAGTTCGTCGGCTTGGATTGCAAATTGCGACCGGCGGAGCGCCGCTGGCGGGCCTGTTTACGGGAGAGCTGTACCTGACCTGGCTTTCACAAGAGAGATATCAGCGCTATTCAGAAAACCGTCCACTGTCACGTCGTCGCGGAAGTTTGTTGCCGTGAGGGTCTGGCCTGATTGCGATTTAACCTGCGAAATATCAGCGGAGTTAACTACTCCGTCTCCGTTTGTGTCACCAACCAGCACTCCCATCGATGCCGACGTCTCGCTGCTGAAATCACCGGCTGAGTCGGTGACGTTGCTAAGGGTCACGTTGATGCGTTGCGCATTAGCTACTCCAGTCAGATTGACAAGATAATTATGTGCATCGCTCGGATCGATGCCGCTGCTGCTAACGCTTCCACTTCCGGTCGTTAGTGCCGCATCGCCTACGCTGGTCAGTGTGTCGGCGAAGGCAAATACCAGCGTGTAATTGCCGCTAGTTCCGCCGGTCCGACACTCAAGTCCGCTACCATTCGTCAAGTCGATGTCGAAGCTGCCCGCAGTACCATGAACCTTGCGAGAAACGACTGCACTCAGTCGGGCGGGAACGGTGTAATGTTCGATAAGAGTATATTGCGTAGTAGTGGCAAAGTCGTAGGAGTAACCGACAGCCCAGCAATTACCTGAGCTGAGACAGGTAATGGCCTGGAGATCGTTGGTATCGCCCTTACTGCGCGGGTTTGGGGTATTTACCACCTGCCACGAAGTTCCATCGTAATATTCAGTCAAGGTGAAGATGTTGGCGTCAGCATCATCGGTGTAATAGCCGACTGCCCAGCAGTCCCCAGCTCCGGCGCACGTTACCGCCTGGAAATAGTTGCTTTGGCTACTTCCATTCGGACTGGTGACAATTGACCAGCTGCTGCCGTCATAATGCTCAATGAGAGTGCGATAAAGCTGAGCATCTTGTGTGTAATCGTAGCCAACAGCCCAGCAGTCACTTACTCCTGTGCAAGTAATTCCGTAGAGAAAGTTCTCTTCGTTGCTAGAGTTAGGACTGCTCGTGATCGACCACGCTGTTCCATCATAGTGCTCGATTAAGGTCTGATAGACGAGGCCGGTGAAGGTGCTGCCGGCTGCCCAACAGTCATTCCCGCTCACACACGCGACGTTGTAAAGGACGCCGCCGGCGGCAGTCGTGGTCGGAGTACTTACCAGCGACCAGCTCGACCCATCATAATGTTCGACTACTATCGTACCTGCGGCGATGAATGGGGCGGGCTGGTTATATGCGGTGCCAACTGCCCAGCAATCGGTCGAGGCACGACAGGTAATGCCATACAGGTAGTTGCTTAAGCTGGTATCATTCGGTCCGA
>JAFASN010000037.1 GCA_019244415.1 Verrucomicrobiota bacterium
AGAACATCCACGCCCGGGGCGCCACGCGGCCCGAGTACTTCGATGATTTTTCCTTCGGGATTAACGTGGCGCGAGGGCCAGTCTTCCAGGCGCGCGACCACTTTATCGCCGCGTTTGGCACCGTCACGCGGCTGCACGTAAACGTTATGCACCAGCCGCGGATCGTCCGGCACGATGTAGAAGAACTGGCGCGTCTGCTCCAGAGTACCGACGATCGTCTCATTTGCGCGCGAGAGGATGCGAATCACACGACCTTCCGCGCGTGGATTCCGTGCCCGCGAAAGCTCCGCTGGTCGAATGATGCGCGCCACGACGCGGTCACCGTGCATGGCTGTGCCGGTATTCTCTGCTGCGATGAACAGATCAGGTTCACCCGCTTTCTCGTTCGTGAGAAATGCGTAACCGGCTTCGTGAACCGAGAGAGTGCCGGTGACCAGATCGGCTTCGTTCGGCAGCACATAACGATTCTTGCGGATGCGCGCGATCTCTCCCGCCTGCTCGAGATCGCGCAATGTGCGCCGTACTTCGTTGCGTTGCGCCGCGGAATAGCCGAGCGCGTCCGCGATTTCCTTCTTATCGAGCGGCCGGTACTTCGGCGCGCGCAGCAGGCGCAGAATCTGCCCGCGTAGTTGGTTTTCTTCAGTCGCGAGAGGCACCATGCAGAAGCTCTCTCGGTCGCGAGAGCGCAAGGAGCAACAATTTTCCACAAACACCGGTACTCAGGCGAGTGGTGCGGAGCAGGGTTGCAACGCCGGCGAACTCCGCGTGTGAACTTGTTTTCGCGTGCAGCGGCGGTGCTGCTGCAAGTTCTCCAAATTGCCATGGCCAATCGGAGCCGGCGGACGGTACTCGCGCCGTTTGACCGCTGCGAACAAGGTCGCGCCGGTCTAACGCATGCGATTTCTGCGGCGGAGGTAAAAGGATGCACCGAGAATGGACGCGCCGCCCATCAGCGCGACTGTGGACGGCTCAGGCACAACGGCAAGCGTTTCGATATGCCAGCCATAGCTCGCCACCGGAGAACCTGAGTACGGCGACGTGCGGATCGTGCCGGCGGGGTTTGACGTGGTAAATGGCCCCACTCCGCTGGACACGAAGTCTTCATCCATACTGCTGCCGACACTCGGCGGATTATAGGTTCCCTGGCCGGCGTTGTTCATCTTAGCGGCTGTGAGCGTGCTGCTGCTAAAGTAAATACCGGCCCAAACAGTGCCGGTAACCGGAAGCAGGAATTGTTGCGTAAGCGGAACGCTATAGGTGAACAACGAGACGCTGCCAGCTGCGACGCTCACGTTGTTGAAGTTGAAAGAAGCGATCAGGGTGCCGGGTCCCCCAGCGGTTCCATCGTTGTTGTAGAAGTTAATTGTCGGTGCGATGCTAAGGCTCGAGGTATTAAAATTGGCAACGGTAAACTTGAAGAGGTTCACCGGGGTAAGCGCGTTCAGCGGGTCATAGCTGAGATCGTCCGCCACCATGTAGGTGTAGCGAGTCGTTCCCGCTCCGGCGGTGACGCCGCCATTTGTCACGCCGGACCCGCTGAATGTGGCAGTGTTATCGTAGGTAACGATTTGGGCAAAACTGGTGATAGCGACTGCCGCGGAAATCAGAGAGATGAAAGCTTGCTTGATCATAGGAGTGCTCGGTTGCTGTCGGAACAGGGGTCGATTTTTTTGCGTGACTGCTCAGGCTCTGCGAAATCGACGCACGAACAGCAAAATGCCGACACCGCCCAGCATCATTGCGTAGGTCGAAGGCTCAGGAACAACTGCTGCGATCGCAGTGACGCTCAGATAATAATTCGCACTGGTCGAGTTGAACCGGGTCTGCTCTGAACCGGGGAAAACGCCGTCCGGGTTTGGCCCGTCGTTATAGACGAAACCATAATTGGTTCCAACGGAAGGAACGCCGCCGAGCCGGAACAAGCCATTGAGCTCGCTCGAGTAGTTTTGACTTGCATCATCAACAAGCGAAATGACGACGCCGAAGTTCAACCCAACCTGAAGCGTTATCGGCGTGGTGAGATTGACGGTGAACGCGTAAGAGCCGGCGGATGGCGGGTCGCTGAGACCGATCCCTGCTGTTGTCAGGTAAGTCGCAGTGCCCAGAGCGTCAGCTGATGTCGGTGTCAGATCGAGGTTGTTGTAGAAATCGAGGAAGATGTCCTGCTGCCCATTCCCGATATCGCTGAAATTCACCCCGATTTTCATCGACGTGATGGTGTAGGTGCCGGGACCGTTGCTGAAGTTCAGAGGCTGCAGGATCGATATGACGCCGTCTTCCACCGCGAGACTGCCGGACAAGGCGGTGGTGGCGTTGTAAACAACGGTCTGAGCCTCGACTGCCGAGCAGCCAAGGACGAGAAAAAGAGCGGCGACTTTCAGGTGCTTCATTTTAGGCTTGTAAGGTTTCGTATTCTGGAATACAAGAGCAGCATCCTACAATGCAAGCAGAAAATATCGCGAAATTTCGCCTTTCCTCGGTCCTGTACTCACCCCCGCAGAATCCGCATCGTCGCGTCCTCGCGGGAGTGGCTGCGGTTTTGGTTTTGAGCTTTCTTGCGACTGGCGCGCTGGCGCAGAGTTACGTCGTTACCGATCTCGGGACGGTTGGTGGCACATCCAGCAAGGCGTTAGGATTAAACGAAACGGCGCAGGTCACCGGCTCGTCGTTCCTGACTGGCGACCAGCTTCAGCACGCATTTCTTAGCGGTACTGAAGGAATGACGCCGCTGCGGGACATCGGCACGCTGGGCGGCTCGAACAGCTTCGGCCAGGCGCTTACCGACACGGGGATGATCGCGGGCATCTCGCAAATAGCGGGAGACTCAGCCTATCACGCATTTTTAACTGGCCCGAACGGTACTGGGTTTACCGATATCGGTACGCTTGGTGGTTTGAACTCCTACGGCTATGCGGTGAACAACGCGGGCGAGGTAGCTGGTTATTCTCAACTCGCCGGCAACAGCCTGACTCACGCATTTCTCAGCGGGCCCGGCGGTAGCGGTTTGACCGATCTGGGGACTCTTGGGGGAAATCTCTCGTTCGCCTTCGGAGTCAATGCGGCAGGGCAGGTTGCGGGCTATTCCCTCACCAGCGGCGGCTTTAATCACGCATTCATCACCGGGCCGAACGGCACCGCGCTGCGCGATCTCGGCACGCTTGGCGGCAAAGTAAGCTTCGGCCTCGCCGTCAACAACATTGGTCAGGTAGCTGGCCGGTCCGAGATCAGCACCTTTGGTCAACACGCTTTCCTAAGCGACGTCAATGGCGGCGCGCTGCATGATCTCGGCACCCTAGGCGGCACCTCGAGTTTCGGCGAAGGCATCAACGATTCCGGGGCGGTTACCGGCTATTCGTACTTAAGCGACAACAGCACCAGACATGCATTCGTTTACACTTCTTCGGGCGGGCTGGTTGACCTGAACAGCCGGATTTCACCCAATAGCGGCTGGGTACTCAACGATGCTGCGGACATAAACGATCTCGGGCAGATCGGAGGTACAGGCACGATCGGCGGAATCATGCACGCTTACCTGCTTACGCCAGTGCCGGAGCCCGGCTCATTATGGCTT
>JAFASN010000038.1 GCA_019244415.1 Verrucomicrobiota bacterium
CACTTATCTGCCCACGCAATACAAAGTACTGAAAACCGTTGGCTACAGCGACGGCCAGACTGCCACTTATAATTGGGACATCGATAACGTGCCTGAGACAGGCAAAAACAGCTATAAATATTTTCCCGTCCTGACCAGCTGCGATGACGTGCGCTACAAAGGCCCCATGCGCCACATCGCTTACGCCTACCAAACTACCGCGGCCGCCCACGGAGTCATCACCGATGAAGTGAACCTTGACGGGACGTCCATGTCCAACATCAGCCCGCAGCTCGTTCGCGGCACTCTCACTCCGACCACTGGCTTTAGCGAAACGCGCGCCGATGGCGCTACACGCACCTTCAACTACAGCGCTTCGCCTGAGTCCACCCCAACTCAGGGCGAACCGCAGACCTGCCCGGACTATTCTTCGACAGACGGCCCGCCGGGCCAGCAAGTGCTCAAAAGCTATACCGATTTCCAGGGCCGGACGACCTGGCTCCAACATGACACAACGACTTGGTTCGTTAACGCCGTCACTGATTTCCGCGGTAAAGCTCAGGCCGATCCCAATTACACCACCACCTATGTGCGCGGGCCGAGTATCGGCGAAATTCAGAAGATCACGCACCCGGACAATACTTACATCCAGTATACCTACAATCCTCAGGACCCGCATTATCTGCTGAACGTGCGCGACGAGCGTGGCAACGTCACCACATATCACCGCGACGCCAACAACCGCGTCATTCAAATTGATTACCCGCCGGATAGCAACAACACCGTTGCCCACGAATACTTCGCCTACAACAACTTCGGCCAGGTCTGGAAACACCAGCGCCGGAACGGCTACTTTGAGTATTCATACTTCGACGCTCGAGGACTCCTAAAGACCAAGTGGAACCCGAGTACTGCGAATCTGTCCGATCCCAGCCAGCTCTCCAGCCTTACCGCGTCCTCTACCACTTACACCTACTACACCAGCGGACCATGGACAGACCGCGTACAGACCGAAACCAAACCGGCTAACACTTCAAACCAGATCGCCTCGGAAACGTACTACTACGAGCATCAGATCAACCAGGGCGTCATCGGCCCCGCCAGCGGCGCTCAGTGCGGCGGCCGCGGACTGGTGACTCAGATCACTCACGCCGACGGCTATTCCCAAACCTTCGGCTACGACCAGTGGGGCAATAAGATCTGGCAGCAAAACGAGCTTAATGAACGCACCAACTATGCCTACGACGAATACAATCGCCTCGTGGCAACCACGGACCCGCTTAATCACGCCACGACCTACAGCTACGATCCCACGACCGCCGACGTCAACCACCCCACGGCCGCCGCTTACGCGCACACCACCAGCTCGGTTTACTTCAGCACCGACCCCGCGGGCGTGGTCACAACCGACACTTACGACGGGAATTTCCGCAAGAAATCGACTCAAGTTGCCAGCAACCCGCCCGCATGGTTCGACTATGATGCCGTGGGTAATCCTACGACCGTGACAGACCCGCGCGGCAGCCGGCTTGGCGACCCAGCCTACACCATTACCACCAGCTACGACGCCCGGAATCGCAAAACCAGCATCCAGGATCCGATCAATCCGCCCACCTATTTCTATTACCTCGACGGCCTTAACCTGACCCAGATCAAGCATTCAGATGGGCAAAGCGAAACCAAGAAGTACGATAACTTGAACCGGATGCTCAGCCACACCGAACCGGTCAATAGCACCACAACTAAGACAACCTACTTTACCTACACCCTGGCAGGCAAGATCCAGAGCGTGCAAGACCCGGTCGGAAACGTCACCACTTTCACCTACAACGAGGCCGACCTGAAAACGCAGATGAATTATCCGGACATCGCCAGTAACCCAAACGATTACGAGCAATGGATCTACGATAACGTCTACAACCTGGCCAGCCGCCGCACCGCCAATAATGAGGTGCAGACCTTCGGCTACGATAACCGCAACCGGCAGACCACCATGACCTGGAGCAACCAGGCAGAATGGCGCGATTTTGGCTACGACGCCGCCAGTCGCCTCACCAAAGCCAGTAACGGTACGGGCGCATGGGGCCAAAACACAATCGCCGTGGTCGGCCGCACTTACGACGCCGCCGGGCGGCTTACGAGCGACAACCAGCAGATTGCCGGCGCTCCCGCTGCCATCTCGTCCGTGATCGTCAAATATGGCTACGACGGCGCAGCCGGAGGCACTGATAATGGCCGCCTTACCGCACTGAACATTGGCGGCACCCCAAACGGCGGCTATTTTAGCGGTGGAGACTACAACGTGAACTACAGCTACGACTCGATGGGGCGCCTGCAAAACGTGGGTGGCTGGGCCACTTACACCTACGACGCTGATTCCAACGTCACAGGCCGAAACCAGGGCAACGGCGTTAACATCACCTACGCTGACCAAAACAGACCGTACGATGCGCTTAACCGCACCCCCGAGCGGTGGATTCCGGCCGTCTCCCAGGAACGCTACAGCTATGACAACATGAACCGGCTCTGGACTGTCTCGCGCTGGGAAGATAATGGCCGGTATGATCAGTTTGGCTACGATTACTCCAGCCAGCTTACTTCCGCCCTTTATCAGCGGGCACCCCCGACGCCTACGCCTACGCCTGCACCTACAGCTACACCTACCGCGACGGCAAGTGCTACGGCCACTCCGACGCCAAACCAGACCCCTACCCCTACCCCGTTGCCGTCTCCCTACTTCACTACGAGCGGCGGCGGAGGCACAACCACGGAGAAAGTGACTATTTCCTGCCCAGGTGCGACGACAATCTTCTACACCAACAGTTCCACAGGTTACGCCGATCCGAATCATACTGGCGGGACGGCCAATCCTCCCACCCAAGGCGGCGCAAGCGGCACGACCACTGTCGTGACCGTGGGCACAGACGGCTATATTTCGGCCATCGGTTACAAGGCGGGTGTTCCTGACTCAGCGGTGGCGCGGACTACCATCAACAATGAAGGCATTCAGAGTAATCCTCTCGATACCTTGAGCATCAGTGGGCTTGGCCTGAACCCGTTGCCGATGCAGGTCTCAATGACCTCGGGGGATACGAGCGCAACGATATTCTATACCATGAGTCCTTTCGATTACCTTCCTGTGACTCATGATGGCCTCACACCGACGAATGACACGGCTGTTTACACCGGACCCCTCACGGTCGATGCAGGCACAGAACAGTTCTTCACCGCGGTGGCCTATGATCCAAGTATCGGTGATTCGGACCCCGTGCTCTTTGATGCCAATAACACTGCGAGTAATGCCAGCGCAGGAGCCGGCACGGTGACGGCGCCGACGATTGCGCATACCACAACCTATTCGTTGGATGACGCAGGCAATCGCAAGAGTGTGGCCGACACCATTGGGGGAACAACAACGTATACCTCAACCACGGCGGACGGCACCGCTTACCTCAATCAATACGATGCAGCCGGCCCGGTTGTGAGCAATGGGCCCGAGCACGAGATCAAGTCGTATCAGGGGGTGAACTACACCTACATCAACGACGGCCAGTTGCATCAGGTAAGCGGTACTTCCGGGACCTACAGCATGCAGTACGACGCGCTGGGTCGGTGTATCAGCCGGCAACTGAATAACGGCACGATCACGTACTACTACTACGATGGGGAGAAACCGATCCAGGAGTACTCGGGCGGCGCTCTCATCGCCAATAACGTTTATGGCAAAGGGGTGGACGAAATCGTGGCCCGTTACCAGGGGAACAGCCTTTATTACTTCTACCCCGATCACGAAGGGAGCATCACCCACGTCATCGATAACAACAAAAACGTGGTGGAGAAGTACCGTTATGATGCCTTTGGCGCACCCACAATTCTCTCAGCTAACAACACTCAACTCTCAACCTCCGCCATCGGCAATCGCTTCATGTTCACGGGCCGCGAATGGGCGGGAGCGCAATCGGGAGTAACCTTCGGCTTCTACGAGTACCGCGCCCGCGCCTATCACCCGGGCCTCGGCCGCTTCATGAGCGAAGACCCCAAAGGTTTCGGTGCCGGCGATTACAACCTGTTCAGGTACTGTGACAATGACCCAGAGGATCACACTGATCCCACGGGCATGGATCCGAATATAGCTGCGCAGATGGAAATGCAGAAACGCCACCTGGAGGCCCTAAGGGACGAATATGAGTTGCAAGGATACGGCGCGATCCAGATCGGGCTGACGTCTCATGCAATCGATCAGATAACAGCGGCACAGCAGGGTTCGTCAGGATCTGGACTTTCGATGGGCTACTTCGTGATTGATCCGAGCGGCGGCAGAAGCTGGGCGAGAAAGGTCGAGCGCCATCTAGAGAAGATTGAAGGTGATCTCGAGAACAACCTCGATGCTCACCCTGGAAGTGCGAAAGCCCAGCAAGCCCTGAACAACTTTATGCGGATCAAAACCGATCCGAATGTTAACGTAACAATCACTCGGAACTGGGCAAGTTTCAACAAGTACTACCCCGATCACAGCATCCTATATGGCATGCCGATGATCGGGAATGCGGACGCCGCCGGATCACAACATCGACCAGCATATATCGGTCTTGGCCATGAGATTGGGCACGCGATAGATGATCAAATAAATCACCTCGGCCTCAACAAAGGGCCCGCGAGCGATCCTCGCTTCATATCTGCGGGAGAGCAATCTGCTATCGGCTTTGAAAATCAGATTCGCGCAGGAAGGTGGCCGAACGACCCAGGCCACCAAGTGCTCGAGAGCACGACTAGCCCATTCTAAAGCATAGGTTATGAGCCGCGGCCGTCTTGTCTTAATGACGTTGGTTTTTTTAGGATTATCCGCTTGTCAGCACGACGATACGAACATCGCCGTGCTCATTGATGCGCGCAAAGTCGAATCATCGCAGCTTGCGGAGCCACCGCGCACGTCGCCGGCAGGAGCCGCCTTTGTGAACGTAATGAACATGCGCAATCGCAAGGATGCACTGCTACGCGTCTTTGAACATTCCCAACACACCGCGGGCCGGGTGTACGCGTTAATCGGCTTGCATCAAATCGATATCTCACTTTATCAACATTGCCTCTCGCAAGTTCGACCAGCCGAACAAGTTTCGGTCGTTGTTGGGGACGTTGAAGGCGAGCAGTCGGTTGCCGCCTTACTGCCTCAGATAGAATCTGGATCGCTTTATCGCAGTATCACTTGGACGGGAGCAACCTCTAAGCAATAGAAGCAAGCACAGTAGGTTTGGACAACATCGTCAATGGTAACAAGTTACCAGAACATCATTTACACCTACATCAACGACGGCCAGTTGACCTAGGTGAGCGGCACGGCGGGCACTTATACAATGAAGTATGATGCGCTGGGCCGGTGTATAAGCCGGCAACTAAATAACGGCACGATCACGTATTATTACTACGATGGGGAGAAACCGATCCAAGAGTACTCGGGCGGTGCGCTCATCGCCAATAACGTCTATGGCAAAGGCGTGGACGAGATCGTAGCACGCTACCAAGGAAACAGCCTTTACTACTTCTACCCGGATCACGAAGGGAGCATCACCCACGTCATCGATAACAACAAAAACGTGGTGGAGAAGTATCGCTACGACGCCTTCGGCGCACCCACAATCCTATCAGCTAGCAATACTCAACTCTCAACCTCCGCAATCGGTAATCGCTTCATGTTCACGGGCCGCGAATGGGCGGGAGCGCAATCGGGAGTAACCTTCGGCTTCTACGAGTACCGCGCCAGAGCGTATCACCCGGGCCTCGGTCGTTTCATGAGCGAAGACCCGAAAGGCTTCGATGCGGGTGACTACAACCTGTTTAGGTATTGTGACAACGACCCGGAAGATAGGACGGATGCGATGGGGCTGGATGATAATGGAGTGGCATCCCAGATGATGCATAACCGTCAATTGTCCGCTTCAGATGCAGTATGGGAAATGGCAAAATGGGCGGATTCTTCTAACACCTTCAGTGGCACGTATTCGCAATTCCTGTCAAATCAGGGCTTCGCTGTGGGAGAAACAGCGCCAGTCGTAAGCGGACAAGTAATTGGGGGTCCCGCCGATTCGAGGCTCATCAAGAACGCTACTCCCGGCACTGCAAATGATCGGGATACCCCGAATCGGCTTGAACTGGGAAAGGTTGAGGACAAAGGGTATTTCAAACGGCAACACCTTCAACTTAAGCACAACGGCAGTGACTTATTCGGAAAAAGGGTGGGCAGAAGAGCACGTTGAAAAGATATCGGGAAATCTGCGACTTGCGACGAGTGGCCCTGAGTTCTTCCGCAACGGGGACATTATCGACCGAGTGGGCCCTTTGATCCGCCCAGGTAAGGACGTCAGCGGTGATCTTGTCACCCGACAAACCTATCGAATCTACTACGGTTTTCCGGGTGAGGTACATTATTACAATATTCCACAAACGTTCAGGCAACACACGCATATAGAAAATGGGAACGTGACTGCGGCGGACGTAATACCGTGGTGACGCTTCGGATCACCGTATGAAAATCTCTCAAAAGCTCTTTTGTGTAGTCGTAAGTTCCTTCACGTTAATCGGCTCAGGATTGCTGAACGCCCACTCCCAATCCGTTGATGGTGCAACCGAACGACAGGAAAATGCCGTTTTGCAATCCTTGCGCGAAGTAGCTTGGGCGTCGCACAAACCAATTCAGCTCTATTACTGTGCAGACTGCACGGCTACGAAAGGTTCTATGGTCGACTATTCCGTTCCATTTCCCTCTATCACTCCGGCGCATTCCGAAGGTCAGACAGGCGTGAGCGCAGTACAGCAGATGTTTAAGAATGCGCCGCACGTGAGCATCGCGGAAGACTCCGGAGGAATCATCAAAATTCACGTCGGCAAGGTCGCCGAAGAGGTGTTGGAAACGAAGCTGTCAGTACTCGCGTTCGACCGCGATCAGCAGTACGATCCAAATCTTGCAATAGCTGCAATTGAAAATACGAGGGAGATGAACGCCGCGATGACCTCACTCGGAATGGCTTCGGTTCCGATATTAGGCGGATTAGTAGCGCCACGCGGCAGGAACTTGCCTCACCTCCCCGGTTCGCTGAGGAGTGTAACAGTCGACCAGGTACTTGATCTAATTGCAAAGACCTGGGGTGGCCCGGTCGTGTATGGCGCGTGTGATGCTGCCACGGGCAAGAATGGAGCGAAGCTGTTCGCGCTCTGGTACGGGGGAGCGGTTTTGGGTACCCGCTTCTGAATGATCTTCTGGAGCGATGCTGATCGGGTGTTGTTCTTGCGCACATTCGAGCGTGCGTGTGAGAAGACGCGGCGGCAGCTGTTTCTTGAGGCTACGACATACTACCTCGGTGGTTTGTAAAACCACGGCTTGATATAGCGCCTGTGGAATTCCTATAATGCCGGGATGCGGATCCTTGTCGTCGAAGACGAACCGAAAACGGCCGCGTTCCTGATCAAAGGCCTGCGCGAGGCAAATTATGAGATCGAGAATGCCGCCGATGGCGAATCGGGCGCTGCACTGGCCGCGAGCAAGCGTTTCGATCTGCTGATCGTCGATGTTATGCTGCCGAAGAAGGATGGCTGGAACCTGGTCAAAGAAGTGAGGTCGAGGAATGTCCGCACGCCTATCCTTTTCCTTACTGCGCGAGATAGCGTGAACGACCGCGTAAAAGGACTCGAGATCGGCGCTGACGATTACCTGGTAAAGCCATTTGCCTTCAGCGAGCTACTCGCGCGCGTGCGCTCGCTCCTCCGCCGTGTCCCCGCCGATGAAGAGGACCATGTGCGTATCGAGGATCTGGAAATCGATACCCGGCGTCACCGGGCCACCCGCTCCGGTGTCGCGCTTCATCTCACCAGCAAGGAGTTCCTTTTACTCGCACATCTGGTGCGTTGTGCAGGCGAGGTAGTATCGCGAGAAGAAATCGCCAAGCAGATCTGGGACATTAATTTTCCCACGGGAACTAACATCGTCGATGTGATGGTGCGGCGGTTGCGCGCGAAAGTGGATGATCCATTTCGAACCAAGCTCGTCCACACCATCCGCGGCGTGGGCTATGTTTTTAAGCCGAACTGAGCCGCGCTCCATCGCGTCGCAACTCATCCTGCTCTTTACCATCGCGGCCGCGTTCCTGCTCGCGTGCGGCCTTGCCATCTTCTACCTCCTGGTCGTGCGCCATGCTTTCGAGGAAGATAACGCCGTCCTCGCGGACAAGGTGTTCGCCCTCCGCGCAGTGCTGAAAAAGGGAGGCCCGGAGTTACTTGCCGATCACGTGCGGATGACGGGCGGGGAAACAGCCTGGAAGATCAGGCTGATCGATACGGATGGAAACATTGTCGCGGAATCTCCCGGCATGTCTGGCATTCTGCCGGCGGCGATCTTCCCGGCGCCCAAAGCCGGCAATTGGCAGTTTGTTCCGAAGAATTACGAGCATGACGGTAACCTATTCTCGCTCATCGCGACTCGCGCGGAAGTTTCTGGCCGTCCGCTGATCTTACAACTCGCGCAGGACCGCTCGACCGACGAGCAGTTCAGCCGCGAGTTCGGCGCACTTATCGCAACCTTAGCCGCCCTTGGGCTGATCGCATCAGCGGCGATTGGCCTTCTGGTCACGAAACGCGGTTTGCGGCCACTGGCAGAGATGACGAGTACAGTCTCGCGCATCGGCCCGGCGCACCTTGATGAGCGCGTCGTTCCCGAGCGCTGGCCGCGCGAACTTAGGCCGCTCGCTTTTGCTTTCGATGAAATGCTCGACCGGCTGGAAGATTCATTCACCCGGCTTTCGCAATTTTCTGCCGATCTCGCCCATGAACTACGCACGCCCATCGCGAACATCCGCGGCGAAGCTGAAGTGGCCCTTACCCGGCCGCGTGGTATCAATGAGTACCGCGAGGTCGTCGAATCTACCGCCGCGGAGTGCGAGCGGCTCTCTGCTATCGTCGATAACCTTCTCTTCCTTGCCCGGGCCGAAGCCGCGGATGGCCAAGTACGGCGAACTACGTTTGATGGCCGTGCTGCACTCGAGAAGATGGCGAGCTACTACCGAACTATCGCTGAAGAAAGAAAGATCAGCATCGTTTGCAAGGGCGAAGGGGACGTCAATGCTGAGCCATTGTTATTTGATCGGGCAATCAGTAACTTACTCGATAACTCGCTGCGTTACACCGGCGATGGCGGCACGATTTCGCTAGGTATAACCGTCAATGCCAAAGGAGCTGAAGTAAGCGTGAGAGATAGTGGATCAGGAATTTCCGCGGAACATTTGCCGCGAGTCTTTGATCGATTCTACCGAGCGGACCCCTCGCGTAGCTCGGGGGGCACCGGGCTTGGACTCGCCCTGGTTAAGTCGATTGCGGAGCTGCACGGCGGAGCAGCCACCATCGAGAGCGAACCAGGGACGGGAACAAAGGTGACCCTTTCGTTTCCAAGCTCGCCAAGCGCGTGCCCAGAGCGCGCAATGCCATCATAGAGTAACTCGATCTGCTGAACGAGGGTTGTTGAAAACCCGTTGCGGTGTTACATTGTAACTCGCATGCTCGTCATCGGGTGTATCAAGTGGGCTGCTGTAGGCTTTATCGTTGCCTTTTGCCTGATGTTCGCCTTCGAAGCGGCTCGTATTCACGATGACATCCCGGTGCCGGAGTTCAAACGCAGGCATGCGCACCGTGTCGCGCTCGCACTCTCTACTTTTGCCGGCGTGCTATCCGGGCTTGTCTGGTTACTGGTGCAGAACTGGGACTGAAGTAGCGACAAGCAATCAAGTAGCAATTCGAGTTACTTGATCTGAGCCAACTTCTTTAAGTCCACCCGCTTCGCCCAATCCTGGAGCGCAGCCGCATCCTGCCCTTGCGTCTCGACTTGCACGAAGTACCGCTTCGCGATCATCAGCCAAAGCGTGCCATGTTTGCCATCATTCTCGAACGTCTCGAAGCCAGCGTTCCCATCGAGCGTGACAGACTTTGAGTAACCTTCCGTTGAAGTCGTGCTGAACTTCCAGGCCGCGGTCGTCGCTTCCACGTAGTCGGGATTCGCCGCGGAATCGAGGATGCTGAGCGATGTGGTAGGCGCGCCTTCACCTTCGCCTTTGCGGTAATCGCGATGAACATTCGTAAGCTTAAATCCTCCTGCGTCTGTGGTGGAACCTTCGGGTTTGTCCGCTGTCCAGCCGGCCGGTGCAGCAGGCAATAGCGGCAGCAGTTTTGTGAAATCGACCACATTATCGACCAGCGACGGCAACTCCTGGGCGTCAACTCCACGCGGCGTGATGCCACCGATAACCGAGGCTAAAGCAAGAAAAACGAAATGGTGCAGGCGCATGCGAAACAACGTACTCGATTGACTTCACCCTCGCACTTTGTCAAGACGCGAACGATGCGTCGCCTCGCAATTTTCCTCATCGCGCTCGGGAGCATCGCCGTGCGCTTGTGGCGAATCGATGCTCCGTTCGATGATCGCTGGAGCTGGCGGCAAAGCGATGTTGCCGCCATCGCTCGCAATTACCTGGAGAATGGCTTTCACTTTGGCCGCCCGCAAGTAGTTTGGGCGGGCAACCAGCCCGGCTTTGTCGGGACTGAATTCCCGCTTCTGCCTTTTACCGCCGCTCTCATCTACACAGCGACAGGAGTACATGAGTGGGTAGGGCGAACGATCAGCCTTCTGTTTTTTGCGTCGTCGCTTCCTTCTTTTTACCTCATCATGAAGCGAGCCTCTGGCGCTGAAGCGGCCATATTTGCCCTCGTCTTCTACTCGTTCGCGCCGCTCATGATCGCGGCCAGTCGTGCGTTTATGCCGGACGCGCCTTCTCTTAGCTGCGCGCTTGCCGGGTTATACCTGTTCTGGCGATGGACCGAAAAAAACCATGAACGCCTTGCGCTGTTTGGAGCGAGTTTGCTAATGGCGACCTCGTTCTTACTTAAGCCGACCACTGCTACAATCGCCGCGCCTATGGCTCTTATTGCCTGGCAAAAATTCGGCTGGCGCATTGTTTTTCAGCGCGGGTTATGGTTTAGCGCGGCCATCGCAGTTATACCGTCGGCAATTTGGTACTCGCACGCGCACGCAATTTCCAGCGAGTTCTACCCGCACCATATGTTCGGCGCCGGCGGTATTCGCCTCATGCATGCTGATTGGTACTGGCGAATCGCCGTGCAAACGTGCTTTTCCAGCCTGACACCCATTTTGTTTTTGTTAGCTCTCATGGGCGCCGTCACTTGCCGGCAGTTATCGATTTTTCGCTGGTGGCTCGCTGCGATGATCCTTTTCATCCTCGTCGTAGGTTACGGGAATCGCCACGAATGGTACCGGCTGCCGCTTGTGCCCATAGCTGCCGCGTTTGCCGGCTGCGCGTTAAGCGAGATGAGTCAAGGTCGCATCGGGTCGGTCGCGTCCGCCTTACTTCTTGTTCTGTTCGGAATCTGCAGCCCGTTCGCCGTGGGATCCTATCTCGCTCCCACGTCACGTTCGCTTTGGGAGCTCGGCGCGGTGCTACGCGCGCAAACGCCCGAAGGTTCGCTCATCGTCGTTGCTGACGATGGTGATCCCACCGCGCTCTACTACGCGCACCGCAAAGGCTGGCATTTCCTTGAGCGTGGCGGGATATTTGACGGTAATCCGTTCGATAGCGCGCAGCTCATCGCCGACTTGCACAGTTTGCGGCAGCGCGGCGCAAGCTATCTGGCGTTTTATCGTGGCACGAGCTGGTGGCTCGATTACTATCCTGGATTCCGCAACTACCTTAATGATAGCGCGACGTTAGTAAGCGCATCTCCCGATTATCGTATTTACCACCTGAGTACACACGACCAACCATGAACAACTTTACTATTCGCGACGCCAGCCTGGATGATACGCCCGTTATTTTGCAATTGATTCGGGAGCTCGCTACGTATGAGCGCGCGCCCGACCAGGTCGTCGCTACGGAAGAAGGGTTGCGTGAAGTGCTTTTTGGCCAGCACGCTTCCGCCAGGGTGCTCCTGGCGAGCGAAGGAGACACGCCAGTAGGATTCGCCGTGTACTTTTTTAATTTCTCGACCTGGCTCGGACGGCCCGGTCTTTATCTCGAAGACTTATTCGTCCAGCCAGAGAAGCGCGGTTGCGGCTACGGACGCAAACTCCTCGTGCGCCTGGCACAGATCGCGCACGAGCGCGGGTGCGGCCGCATGGAGTGGGCCGTGTTAAACTGGAACCAGCCGGCCGTCGAATTTTACAGGAAATTAGGGGCACGCCCCTTGGACGATTGGAGCATCTTCCGGCTGACCGGGGAGGGGATCGGGCGTCTCGCGGAAAGTTAAACCTGCTAAATATCGCGACTTACTCGCTCTGACTCGCGACAACAGCTCTTCCTTAGCCGAGGAAGTGGAGGTAAGGGGATTCGAACCCCTGGCCTTCTCATTGCGAACGAGACGCTCTACCAACTGAGCTATACCCCCGAAGTCGGTCGCTTCAGAATTTTAGCCTGCCTTGTGCCGGTCGTCCAATCGTGGTGAGTACACCCGTTTTGCCCTTCTGATGCTTTTCCGACAGTCCACTTCGTCAACAAGCTCTCAGTAATCCGCGCTTAATTCGATAATTTTTCCGGGCCGAGAACGAATCGTCAGAGTAATCGGCTGGCAACAAACGCTACAATCTTCGACCAAAGTCTGCTCGCGCTCTGACGTATCCACCGTTAGAGAAAAAACTTCTCCACAGTGGGGACAAGCAACTTCGACCGCCATGGTTAGTTCCATCCCCGTACCGCCGCTGGAGCGCCTTACAGAGCTGCTACTCTGGACGCTTTTCGAACTTTCGGAGCGCTGGACTTATCTCGTCGCATTGATACGCATCAGATGTCCGAACCTTCATCTCGGCTTTTGAACCAACTTGGATCGTCCAGAGTCGCTGCGTACACTGCCACTATCCTCCGACCCGGTGTTGCACGCGCATCCGCCCGAAAAGCGCGTGGCTTCTGTCGTAACCTCGGCTTCGTTGAACGTAGTTAAGCGAGCGACTTAACGAGCTCAAGCTCAGCCGCCGCTTAGGGAACCGCAAGTCGCAGCACGAGGAATCCCTAACGAGACAAGCGCAGCCACGCTCGGGATTACACAAGTAGCAAGGCCGTCCGTTCATAGTTTCTTCGTACCTAATGCTCTGTCGCGTTTTTCATTGGCGGCCATTCAGCGTTTCCCTAAGCCGATGCGCCTTCACGTAAGCCTCGCCGGCGTGCTGCCTTTTACCAGCAACATGCTTGACGACCATCATAAGCGGCAAACGATTGATGATCAGATCAGATAACATCCAATCCAGTGATGCGCGCGTATCCACGAGCTGCCTTTTCGCCGCCGCGCCGAACGCGTCGACATACGCCGCGATCTCAGCGCGAGCTTCCTCTTCTGAAAACGCCAGCGGCAAAGTGTAGACCAAATGCTCCGCCAGATCCCGCTCTGGCACACTGATCGTGGCCCGCTCCCAGTCGAACAGACTCAGCTTGAACCCGCCGCTTTCCTGTAGCGCAAAGGCGAGATTTTGCGGATTTACGTCGCCGTACAGCAACGTCTTCGGGAGGCAGTCCACCTCCGCATACCACTCTGGAAGCGTCGCGATGAGCCGACGATGTTTACGCGCGAGTTCACTCGTCACCACGTCAGGGAAGGTGCCAATGACAAACTCAGCCAACGCCTCCCACAACTCCGTTCCCCGCACCATCACCTCGCGATCACAAACGAAAAATGCCCCCGTGCGCACGAGCTCGTCATAGTCCCCGTAGAAACACGCATGAACCTGCGCGATCCCGCGCAGTGTCAGGTCAGAAAAGCTGGGCTGCCATCTCTGCATCGTGTCATCACTTGGATCAATTATGAGACTCCCCGGCGGCAGCACCTCCTCCAGCCGTAGCGTGTAGCCGCTTGCTTCATCAACATACTCTCCCCACGATGGCGGCAGGAACGGCGACAGCTTCTCGTGATAATCGCGGAACAGTCGCGTCTCTTTCAGGTTCGGCTTGCTGTAATCGGAATCGCGCAGCAACTCCGGAAGCGGCTGGCGCAGCTTGATCCCGGCGTGATCAAGTAGCCCTTGGTAAACGCGAATAATATCGGCCTCGTCTGGCTTTGCCTTCACCATCACTTCCACTGCGCGCGGGCTAGCGCTGCCCGCGACCGCGTAGGTCAGGCGGTAGCGGTAAACCCCTTGGATCCGCGAACTGGCCGCGGCATATTTAAAAGCATGCCCCTGGAGATGCTCATCCAGGCGTGCGGCCTCCAGCAGCCGGAAATTTGCAGCGCGCGGCGCCGAAGCAAAAGCACGTGCGATCAACTCACTATCTTTCATTCTAATGTTTCAGCTTCGCACCTTCTCCGATTCTTCACTGCCAGTCGGCACTCAGCCGGAAAAGCATTAGGATTGCCCGCAATAATGCTACTTTTGCCCATTCGCGCTGTTCGTTAGCGTTTCCGCAGACTCGCCTGAATCGCACGCCAAGGTCGGCGAATCTTCGAGAAAGCAGCGATTCAGGTGTGAGGTCGGTCAATGCCGCGAAAAGGAATGCAAGAGCTAAGAGCAGGCGTATGGCGGCGTTCACGAAACCGAAACGCGGAGGCGCATTTAGTGCAGAGCAACCTTCCAGTGGCCTACGTCTATCGCGGTGAACACAAGTTGCACCGCAAACGAGGAGAGGATGATGCCCATTACTCGCACCAGCACCGCTGCGCCTTGCCGTCCGATTACTCGCAGGATTGGATCCGCAAGAAGTAGAGCAATCATATTCAAAAGCAATACGACCAGAAGGACCACTCCCGTCTCGGCTTTCTCGGGAACGGTGTAAACATCGTTGTCTGTCAACACAATCACAGCCATCATGGCGCCCGGGCCGGCGATCGCGGGTACTGCCAAAGGGAACACCGCCAGATCTCTCCCTTTTTGCGCGCGGAATGTCCAGCATCGAACTCGCCGAAGAGCATCTTTATTCCAAAGAGGAATAGAATGATGCCGCCCGATACTTTAAGAGAATAGAGGCTAATCCCGATTGCATCGAGGATGATTTGGCCCGCGACCACCGCGACGACGAGGATAATCGTGGCGTAGATTGACGCACGAACAGCGAGGCGGCGTCGCTCAAGGGCGCTTAAGGATGCAGTTAGCCCGGCAAACATTGCTACGTTTGAGATGGATCCACCGTCGTCCAGATGGTCACGAAATCTTTGATGATCTTGCCGTGCCAGGGATTCATACGTTGCGGCAAGTGTAGTACCACCTTTTTCGCTCTCAGGTCGAGAGGAAGTTGCCTGCTTAACGCCTAGTCGTGGGTCTATGACCTTAACTGTTGACGAAGTCTTGGCGCGCGCCGCTGCCACGCTGCCGTGATTGCCTTGCGCGCTTCCTGGTGTCGGCGCGCGCAAGCGTCACCTTCGTACTACCCCGTCGGCGTGTTCGAAACCCGAGCCGCCTTTTAGGCTACGTGAGGGTGTTTATCGCCAGTACGGGCGAGCGCAATATGCCCGCGGCCGGACGTAACGGTGAAACCCAAACACCCGAACGACCGGCACGTACGCGGGATAAACAATGACGCGCACCGGCGGCGGTGGGACATAGTAGGCCGGCGGCGGAGCGGAGGTGTAAGTGGGTGGTGGCGCTTGCGCGCTGTAATCCCTGACAATGTCGGTCCCCGCGCGGCATGGCAACCCTAGCCCGAGTGCGAGCATGGTCGCGATAGCTAATTGTGTTCGCATATTGCAGCCCTTTTCTTGTTGTACGTATTAAAACGTCAATATTGCGTCGGAGTTGCAAAGGCGGCGCAAACAATATCCGGCTCGAAAGAGACGCTTGGCGAAGCCGCTCCGTTTCCGGGTCTTAAGGCTTTTTTCGTCCCGAGGCCTCAAACGCTGTTCCGCCTTCGACTTTTCGGCAGATTAGTCGGCCGAGAACGAGTCCGCAGCCAAGCAATAGCATCGAGATGGTGGACGGCTCGGGCACCACGTCGATGGCACCCGTGGTGGTGAATTGTGACGTGTCCCAGCTCAATCCCGGATCAAGCGCGGGCAGCATCCATGAGGGTGTTCCAGTGATGCTGCCGCTAACAAGCTGAAAGGTGTCGCCCGCGACCGGGTCGTAACCGTTGGTAGTAGTTAAGGTAAACGCGGTTCCCTGGCCAAAGGTAACGCTGCCGTTGAGAATGGCGCTCGAGACCGGTGCGCTGACGGCGAGCGAGAGATTGGTGTTGTTAGCGAACGAGATAGAGCTCGCGTTGATATGATAAGCCGTACTCAGGGTGACACCGGTGGCTTGCAGGCTAACATTGTTCGCGTTGATTGCACCGCTGATCGTGATGCGGCCGTTGACTGCAAGAGAGACGTTCCCGTGCGTGGTGATACCGTTTAGACCGTTTACAGTCCCTATAGTTAAGCTTTGCGCGTTTGTGAAACTAACGTCGCCGGTAGTGTAGGCCGCCAACGTGCCGACTGCGTTGCCTGACGAGGTGAGGCTAAAAGAACCTCCGCTCAGTTCCAGACCGCCAGCGGTGATAACGCCGGCAGATTGCGCGACCTCGGTGCCGGCGCTCAGAATAAGAAAATTTGACGGGGTCTCGATGGTGACGTTCTGGGCTAAGACGATGGTATCATTCGATCCGAGTGTGGCATTGTGAAGGCTTGTAACCGGTCCGACGACGGAAATGTTTCCGCCTGTCTGGACATTGACGCTATCTGCGCTCAGGCCTCTCGTGCCGTTCACAGTGCCGATGTTGATGCCGCCGGAGTCGACGTAATTGATCGCGCCGGTCGTGTTAGCGGCTAGCGTAGAAACATGGTTGCTTGAGTTCGTCAGGGTGTAAGAGCCAGAGCCGAGCAATTCGAGCCCGGAACCGGTGAGCTGGTTAGATTGGGTAACACTTCCTCCAGCATTCAGGCTGATGTTGTTATTCGTCGTCAGTTGCGCGAGAGAAATGCCGCCTCCGGAATTGTTGATGGTAATTCCCGCGGGTGCGTTAACGAACGAGCCGCTGTCCATGATAAAAGCAGGCGTTCCCGCCGGCGGATTGTTTGCTCCGGAATCGCCTGCGGTGGCAGTAAACGATCCACCGAGAGAAAGGCCGACACTCGCTGCGAGGGTGATGCTTCGACCAGACTGCAGAACAAGATTGCCAGTAGTGGATGAAGCGGACACGGAATTCGAAAAGACAGTATCGGCGTTAGCCTGCAGATCCACGTTGCCGGACGCGAGCGCGCTGGCCACAGTGGAAGGAGCGACTGTTTTGTCGCCGGAAACGGAAAACGTAGCCGACGAAACCGGATCAGTGCCGCCATTCGCAATGGTGAGATTATCGGCACCCCAGGCGCTCAGCGTCAGGAGTGAGCAGACAATGAGATGAACGGGGACTGTTTTGGTGATCACGCGGTTATCGCATCATCTTTCGGCTTTGAGAGCGAGAGGTATTTATGCAGAACTCCGCAAAAGGAAAGCCGTCTACTCGGGTTTGGGATGACCACCGTGCTGCTTAGACCAGCGTTGTAACGATGCGCATTCGATCGAAAGGGCGAAGGGATATCCGCGAGTACATTTCTTGTCCCGCAGGGACGGCGACTGATAACGTGCAGGCTACCTAACCGGTGCTGCGGTTCTGAGTCGTCGCGGACCTTGGCTTAACGAAGTTTTGGCGCGCGCCGCTGCCACGCTGCCGTGATTGCCTTGCGCGCGTTCCTGGTGTCGGCGCACGCAAGCGTCACCTGCGTACTACCGCGTCGTCCCCATCCGCCCGCAACCGGTGAAAACACGTTCGGCGCGGCTGCAACAAAGGCGGCCTGATCATCGGGCGTAAGCAGGACAACGGCGAACCGCTCATCTGGATAGCCAAGTGTGGCGAAAATCCTGCCGCCCACGCGGAAATCGGCATGCTGCATGTGCGTCGCTTCGGTCGCGCCGGGCATCTCGAGCGCGATCCTGCGGAAATCTGCGGGACTCATGCAAGATCAGATCAGTTAGATACAGAGGGCTTACTTTGTTTGGAACTGACTTTCACTACAACAAACCAAATACCTCCAGCAGTACCGGTAAGTAGCGCGAGAAGCTGAACAGTGTCGCCCATCCGCCGTTCGGCGAAGACGTCGTCGAATTCGTAGAGTCGCGAGTCAGGAGTATGATAGTACATCTTGTTCGTATATCTCCAGTCGGCATGCATGCGAACGCCGATGCCGACAAGAAGCATCACGGCTGCGATGACGAGTAAAGCGATTGGATACTTCATTTGGCTATGTTGTACTTATCGTGTGGTTGTCGTTGGCAGCCTGAACATGATGCGGGGGCGCAGGGCGTTCGCGGGAATGGTGGTCTGCTGACCGGTGAAGTTCTCCCGCCCCAAATCAACGATACGAACACGAACCCTTCGAGTAACGCAACCGCAACATAGCCGCGCCTGCATTTTGGGAAACAGGTAGATGTTGAGGTTCTGCACGATGTAGTCAATGCGGGCCACACATAACAGAATGCGGATGAACTTCCGGATGAAAGGGATAGAAAGTTAGGTTAGCCAAGCGTGTTCGCATAACCAGATGAGACATGAGACCAGCTACGCGCCGAGCAATCGAGCGCAAAGTACCGATCGACCCTTAGCCTGGCACCGAAATATTTGGCGCAACCGGACAAGTGCATCCAGCCGCGACGATACTGGTGACAGAGCGCGTAATGCGCTCTTGGCCACACGTCGCGCCGCTTTGTGCCATGAGCCCCCGCGAATCGCGCAACTGGCCAGGTTTTTGCGGCCAAGCCGCCGCACGGGCGCGTAAATGAGGTACTATGTTGACAGACACGACAATTCATCAGCGACAGGATCACCGCGAGGGTGATCTGGCCAAAGCCATCGAGCAACAGACGGCCAAACTTCCGTCAGACACATTTCTTTGGGCAGCTCTGGGCTCCATCGCAGCTTCGCTCACCCTGAAGATAGCGGGCCGATCCAAGGACGCATTGTTCGTCGGCCAATGGGCACCGACATTTCTGATCCTGGGCCTTTATAACAAGATGGTGAAACAGCTGGGGTCGGATCGGACGGAAAATCGGCTTTAGGCGATAGAGCACGATCGTGCCGCAGAGCGTCGGAACCCTTGTAAGTATGGTAACTGGCTAGCCGTAACGCTTAACGGCTGGACGCCATTCTGAACCTGCCTGTAGGACACCGATTGCTCGTTGCCGAACTTGTGACCTTCCGCCAACCAGGAATGGTTGGCCTACAGAAAGCGCCGAGACACCTGTAGGGCAACGATTCCTCGTTGCCGAACTGGTAGCATCGGCCGGCGCGGCAGTAGGGTGGAACCGCTCCGCCTGTTTGAGCCTTGCCATGGTGTAAGCAGAATGACAACGCGGTAGCGCGGATTACAGTAGTGCTGTACTCATGCAAATCACTGTAGGTATCATCACGGTTTCTGACCGCGCGAGTACGGGAGCTTATGACGATCTTGGCGGGCCGGCGCTAAAAACGGCGGCGGAAGAACGTGGCTGGGATGTGCTCTGCGATGCCGTTGTTCCGGATGATGCGATGCAAATCCAGCAGGCGATTCGCAGCTTTTCGGCCCAAGGTTGCGGGTTGATTTTGACGACCGGCGGTACTGGGATCGCGGAGCGCGACGTCATTCCAGAAGCGATCCGGGCCATCATGCGCGTGGAAATCCCCGGGTTTGGCGAAGTGATGCGGAGCCGTTCAATGGCGATCACGCCCAATGCAATTCTTTCGCGTAATCTCGGTGCGGTAGTTGATCAGTCATTGGTCATCGCGTTGCCGGGGAAACCAACCGGCGCAGTGGAATGTCTCGGGTTTATCGAAGGCGCTATTCCGCATGCGGTGGCGCTGGCACAACGCAAGCCTACACAGTGCTGAGGGAGAAGTGAGGAGTGATCAGTGATCAGTGATGAGTGATGAGTGATGAGTGATGAGTGATTAGTGATTAGTAATTAGTGATTAGTGATTAGTGATTAGTGATCTGATGAATTGTTCTGTCATTCTGAACCGCTGTAGGGCAACGATTCCTCGTTGCCGACCTGTAACCCGTCGCCAACCAGGAATGGTTCGCCTACAGAAAAGGCGGAAGAGAAGACCGCCGACTAAAGCTCGAAGAAGGCGCGCAGCCTCGACAGGAATGAGGCGCTGTACTCATGCTCCTTATCGGAGGATTTTGCTCCAGCGGCGTCTTTCATTACACCTTCTGTCTCCAACCTTCTTGTCGCGAGTAGTTCACTTAGTTGCGTGAGGCAGTCGGGCGATTGGCGGATCACCTCGCCCATAACTGGCTTGCTGATTTCAAGAACGTAGCAATCGCGTTCGGCGCGCACGGTGGCAGTGCGGCGCTCGCCGGTGAGCAGCGACATTTCACCAAAACAATCGCCAGGCTGAAGCATGCCGACGCGGATGGGCGCCCCATCTTTCGCCACTGAAACATGGGCGCTGCCGCGCAGAAGCACGAACATCGAATCGCCGGCGGCTCCTTCTTCGATGAGGCGTTCGCCGCGGCCGAAGTGATTCATGCGCGAGTTTGTAAGCAGGGCGTCAATCTGCTCATCGGAGAGGCAGTGGAATAACTGCTCGCCGCGCAGGATGGCGCGCGCTTCGTCGCGGCGTTCTGCCGAAGGCTGGGCAGGACGGCGCTCTACATGCAGTGTGCGAACGGGAAAAGGCATGGTGATTTTCTCGCGCCTGAGCTCGTACCAGATATTCGTCCGGATGGCGTCACCCACGTCGTTGTGAACAGCGTGGTTATTTATGTAGTACTTAATCTCGTAGATCGCGGCAGACTCGCCGAACTCGATTAGGTAGATCTTTGGCCGCGGATCTTTGATTACACCTTCGGCATTGTGTACCGCGCGGAAGAGCGCCTCTTTAACACGGTTTGGCCGCACGTTGTAGTCGATCCCCACCCGAAGACGCATGGCATGCAGCTCGGTCGGGTAATGGAAGTTGATGATGGTGTGCTTGATGATCTCGTTATTCGGTACTTCGATCGAGATGCTGTCATTGGTGCGGAGCCGGGTAGCTCGCCAGTTGATTTCCATGACTTCGCCGGTGCGCTCACCGATCTGAAGCCAGTCGCCCACGCGGTAGGGCCGGCTGATTTGTAGTGAGATGCCCGCGACGAGGCTGCCAAGAAGGTTCTGCGCGGCGAACCCGAGGATGACCGCGGCGATACCCGAGCCGGCCAGCAATCCCTTGAGCTGGCCTTCAGCATGAAAGCCGAAGCTCAGCACGAGCAGGAGGGCGACGAGGAAGATACAAAGAGCCGCGATCTCGCGGAGTAGTTTCGGGATGGGAGTACGATTGCGTTGCTCGAACCATTTGTCCCAGATGTAACGATCAACGAGAGCAACGACCACGCTCGTCCCAAGAAGAACGCACAGTGCGCCCACGTACCCGCGCCAGCTCGCGCGAATTCCGTACACACCTGACGCGACGTAGGAAGCGAGTGTGAGGCAGAAGATTTGAAAAAGAATCCCGAGCCGGACACCGGCTTGCCGCTTCAGGATCCGTCCAAGGGCAAGAACGCAGAAGTAAGTACAGAAGAATGCGACGACAGTGGCTGCCGCGCGATAGCTTTCGATAAGAGCCTGAAGCATTTTGCCGAACGCGATTGTAACGGAGAGCGCAACGGCAAACAACATTTGCTAGCGCCCGGCGAAGAACAGCCAGGCCCAGCCAGCGAGAAAACAAAGGCCGCCCAGCGGCGTGACCGGTCCCAGCCACGTGGCTCGAGCGATCGCTAACGCGTACAAGCTCCCGCTGAATAGGACGATGCCGGCGAGAAAAAACCAGCACGCGATGCGGTTGACACCACCAAACGACAGGACGATCAGCGCGAGCCCGTGGAGGAACTGGTAGAGTACAGCCGTGTTCCAGGTAGCGCGGGAGTCATGTGCATCGAGCGTCGCGCGCAAGGCGTGAGCGCCGAACGCGCCGAGCGCGACGGCGAGGAAACAGACTGCTGCGCCCAAACGCAGCCAGGGGGATGTCGTCATACCGAATGGTAGGCGCGGCGGCGGCGTGCGTCATGTTGCTTTCCAATTGCGCCGCGGGACGCTACGGTCGCTGCATGCCCAGGAACTCTCTTCGTTTTATCGCGCTTGGTTTCGTACTGCCGGTGTCGCTCTGCGCCTCGCCCGCGCAGGAGCGGGCTGATCAGCTTCTTGATCTAGCGAACGCGGGTTATCAGGCATTAACTAAAGTGAACCAGGAGGCGCAATGGCTTGCTGTGACGGACGTGACGCCCGAGCACGATGCCGCATCGGAAGCGGCGGGCAAAGCTTACGCTGCGTTTAATGGGAATCCGGCGCTGATCAACCAGGCGCGCGAGCTACTCACGCACAAGGACGAGCTGAATGAACTGACCGTGCGTGAGCTGAATCAAGTACTGCTGAACGCCGCCGAAGGTCCGATGACGAACCCAGACCTGGTGGCCAAGCGTGTAGCCGCCGAAACGAAACAAGCTTCAATTTTAAATAGCTTCGAGTTCAAGCTGAACGGCAAGCCGATTACCGCGAACCAGATCGATGACATTCTGAAGAAGAGTACAGACCTGAACGAACGCAAGGCAGTCTGGGAAGCGTCCAAGATGGATGGGCCTGCCTTAAAGCCGAACCTTGTTGTTCTGCGCGATCTGCGCAATGGCGTTGCGAAGGAGATGAAGTACCCCGATTACTTCTCGCTGGAAGTGGCGAGCTATGGGATGACAGCGGATGAGATGCTGAAGCTCCAGGAAAGCTGGATGGAAACGCTACGCCCGCTTTACCTTCAGCTGCACACCTGGGCGAAGTACAAGCTGGCGGAAAAGTTTCACCAGCCTGTGCCGAAAAAAATCCCGGCACACTGGATCAATAATCGCTGGGGACAGGAATGGACCGGCCTGGTCGAGGCGGCAAACATCGACAAGTATTTCGAAGGCCGCCAGCCGCAATGGATCATCAAGACGGCGGAGCAGTTCTATACCGGGCTCGGATTTAGCCCTTTGCCGCAGACCTTCTGGGAACGTTCCGATTTGTATCCGGTCCCGCCGGGATCGAAGCGCAAGAAGAACACGCACGCCTCTTGCTGGCACATCGACCTGAAGGACGACATTCGTTCGCTCCAGAGTATCGAACCTAATGCGCAATGGTTCTACACCGCGCACCACGAGCTTGGTCATGCTTACTACTTCAAGGCTTACTCGCGTCCCGAAGTCCCTTATCTGCTCAGGATCGGCGCCGCGCCTGGCTTCCATGAAGGAATAGGGGAGCTAATCGCGCTCGCCTCCAGCCAGGTGCCGTACTTGCAGTCGCGCGGCATTCTACCCGCCGATTTCCACGCCGATAAAACCGCGTTTCTGCTCGATGACGCGCTCGCCCGCTCCATTCCGTTCCTCTTTTTCGCCAGCGGAACGATGACGCACTGGGAGGCGGACATCTACGCCCACGACCTGCCGCCCGATCAATGGAACGCGCGCTGGTGGAAGTACGTCAGCGACATGCAGGGAATCGAGCCGCCGAGCCCGCGCGGAGAGGAATACTGCGATGCCGCCACCAAGACGCACATTAACGATACTCCGGCCTACTATTATAACTACGCCTTCGCGACGGTATTTAAGTTCCAGCTACATGATTACATCGCGCGGCATATACTTCATCAGCCGCCGCAATCATGTAACTATGCCGATAATAAGGAGGTCGGCGCCTGGTTGAACAAAATACTAGAGAAAGGTGGGACGGAGGACTGGCGCAAAGTGCTAAAGGAAGCTACCGGCGAAGACATCTCCACCCGCGCCATGGCTGAGTACTTCAAGCCGCTGCAAAGCTGGCTGGAAGAACAGAACAAAGGCCGGCAGATCGGCTGGGAATAGCTACTTGCGGCTTGCGTTTTACACTGTGAATGAACATTCATTCGATTGAGTGAGTGAGCGAACGTAACGCCGGTACTCGCCGGTAACGGTGACGAAGGTAAGGCTCCGAGTAGAAGAACTAATCCAGCGAGAGGCAAGCTTCTTTCAGGCTGAGAAATACACTCTTTTGTTCGGATACAACCTTGTTTCGCGGCAAAACTTGTACTCAGCGCAGGCGAGAGAAGTCTCTTCTCTTAGGGAACAGTATTCCCGCACCGCGAAACAGGCTTCGTTCAAGCAGAACAATGCTTTTTCTATGAAGAGAGAAGTTCCGCGATGTTGCCAGAGTCTCACGGACGGTCGTCGCTTGGAGTAGTGTTTTCGGGCGCAAATTGCCGGATCCCGCCGCGCCGATGATCGCACCGGCAGGCGTACTCAGATGCTAGGTGGTAAGGAGTCTTTGGCCAGCTAACTCAGCTCAAACTGCTATCTTCATCCGTGAGGTTCGTCCTCGGCTTGATCGGGATCATGTTCCTGCTGGACGCTCTCTGGTGGATTGTTGCCGTGCGACTGGCCAGAATGACACGTGTACGCCGCGCCCTCGCGCTCTTTAGCGCAGCGCAAATTGCCGGTCTTGTCTGGCTGCTTTCGCGCCGGTTCGCCTACTCCTCCGGAATGACGCTGCTCCTTAAATTTGCAATGTCCGCCGTGTTCATCTGGCACATGATACTCCTGCCATTGCTCCTGCTCGTGGGAATTGCCGCGATTCCGATTCTACTTGTCGCGAGGCTTCGCCGTGGCAGATCCAGCCCGGCAAATTGCGCACCAGGATTGAGCCGCCGGCAATTCCTTGGCGTCGCCGCGGCAGCTACGCCGCCGCTCTTGAACCTGAGCCTCGCGACGATCGCAATGCGACAAATGAGCGAATTTCGCATCCGGCGATTTGTAGTTCCAATCTCCGGTCTTCCACCCGAGCTACATGGTCTCACCATTACGCAGGTCAGCGATATGCATGTAGGCAGGTTTACTTCCGGGCGCGTCCTGCGCGAAGTAGTTCGGCGCGTCAATCTGCTATCGGCCGATCTCGTTCTTCTTACCGGCGATCTAATCAATGACGCGCTGGCTGATCTGGACCATGGCCTGGAGCTTGTTAGATCGATGCACGCGCGATTCGGAATTTACCTGATCGAGGGTAATCACGACCTGATCGAAAATGGCCCCGAGTTCGAACGGCGAGTAAAGAATTCCGGGATACCATTCCTGCTCGATGAGTCCACCGTACTTACGATCCGCGGGGCCGAGGTGCAGTTGCTGGGGCTGAACTGGACGCGCACGCATGTAAACAGAGATGCGGCAATCGCTGCTTCGGTGCGGCGCCTACTTACCCAACGTGAGCCGGATGCATTCCCGATTTTGCTTGCACACCACCCGCATGCTTTTGACGCCGCCGCGGAAGCGTCTTTGCCGCTCACCATTTCCGGTCACACGCACGGCGGCCAGCTCATGCTCAACGAGCAATGTGGCTTCGGGCCGGCACTTTTCCGCTACTGGTCCGGCCTTTATACAAAGGGCGGCAGTAAACTGATCGTGTCGAACGGAGTGGGAAACTGGTTCCCGTTACGTGCGCGCGCGCCGGCTGAGCTGGTTCACATCACGCTCGTCCGCGCGTAAGATGGGTAGCTACTCCTTGTCGTAGTACGCCTTGTCAGTCACTTTCTTTCCATCTGGATCGGTCGCGGTGGTCGTAACAACGCGCGACTTGCCGTCCTTCGACACGGTAATCGTGCCGGTGACCACCGTCTTGCCATCTTTCTTGCCGACAAGCTTGGTAGTATGCTCGTTAACCTTGGTATAGGCTATTGTGTCAACTATCTCAGCACCTTCGACTTTGTGCGGCTTCCCGTCCCATTTGCCTTCCCATGTCCAATGCACCGCTTTCCCGTCCTTGTCAGTTCCGTCAACAGTCAGCTTGATCATTCCATCTTCGCCCTCCGTGTAGGTGACGGTCTGGTTCTTTGTCGCGTCCGCGGCGAATTTCGACTTACTCTCGTTCAGCTTCCATGTGCCAATGTGCGGGTTTTCGGCGGCCGCTAGGAGTACTACGGTGGCCGTAACGCAGAGCGCCGCGGCGATTAAGGTTGTGCGGGTTATTCTCATGGCATCATTCCGTGCGTTTGCACGGGCCGCGTCAACTCAAATTTGCAGTTCGGAATTCCACGCCACGCTGAACGCCACTTTTCGCTGGCGGGTTGGTACTCTACAATGAGCGCAGGTGAAGCGAAACATTGACACGACCGGCCGGGTAGCGCGCGGCGGCCTGGCAATCGTCTTCCTGCTAATCGGAGGCTACCTCCTTGCGGACGCCGTCCCGGTACTCGGCACTATTTTCGCGATAGTCGGGCTGTTTTGCGCGTTTGAGGCGTGGCGCGCCTGGTGCGTTGTTCGCGCCTGCGGCTTTAAGCTGCCGTGGTGATTTACTTCGTTGGGACGTAAGTCACTCCCCTTGCGTCAGCGTGGGCAGGCTCGATACATAACGGCCCTGCTGTGGAACGGCGATCTGGTCGAAATTATCGGCGACACAATGGCGCGAGTTAATGCGAAATTCGCGCGGGAAAACCTGTCCAACCGGTTCGCGCCGGCGTAGCGTAACCTAGCTTATGAAGACAAAGACATTTCGCGGACTGGGGCCGGCGGCGGCGGGTGTGTTGCTGGCCATTATGGCTGTTGCGGGGAACGGCTGTACTACCCAAACGTCGGCGGGGACTAATACCGCAGCGATCACTCCGACGCAGAGAGATTACACTGGCCAGCAGTTACAACAGACGGGACGATCAAATCCCGGAGCTGCCGCAGCGGCACTCGACCCGTCCGTCGGGGTCTCTAACGATCGCTAGGCGGTACTCGATTCCGGATTCAGTTTAGCTGGGGAATTTGTACTGCGCGAGGAGGTGCGCGCGCGAAGCTCAGGCAGTGTACTTCACACTGTCGCCGGCAGTCGCATCGTAGGTTGCACCCGTCACGCGATTCGCCGCGTCGGTGCAAAGAAAAACAACCGCCGGCGCCACTTCATCCGGCTGCATCCACGGGATACCCATCACCGATTGCGGCAGGCGCGCAGCAATGACCTCCTGCTCAGTGGGCGTTCCTTTCACTTCTTTTCCCGCCTCCTTTAATGCTTCGGCCCACCGGCCGGGATTCCGTGTCAGAGGAGTATCAACCAGGCCAGGTTCGACGCAGTTGACGGTGATGCCGTTCTTCGCTACTTCCCACGCGGCCGATTTCATCAATCCGATGACGCCCCATTTCGAGGCGGAATAGGCTGAGCCGTTCTTGAATCCGTGGCGTCCCTGCCCGGAAGCGATAATGACAACGCGGCCGCATTTCCTCTCGAGCATGTGCGGTAGTACAGCGCGCAGTGTGTTTGCAGTGCCATTCAGATTCACATCAATGACGTTCTTCCAATTCTCGTCCGGCATTTGGGCGAGCGGGCCGTAGATCTGGATGGCAGCGTTGGCGACGGCGATATCGAGTTTGCCGAAGTCTTTCACTGCGCGATCAACCGCACTGCGCAGTGTGTTCATATCGCGAATATCACCTTTCAGCCCGATCCAGCGCCGCTTTTGCTGTTCCACGAGCTTTCCTGTTTGCTCGAGTTCTTCCGGAGTTGCCGGCGGATAGACCAGGTTTGGCGCGGCCACGGCGCAGATGTCGAGGCCCATCACGTCTGCACCCGAGGCGGCGAGGGCCACGCAAATCGCGCGACCAATTCCGCGAGCCGCGCCGGTGACGAACGCCGATTTGCCCTGAAGACTGAAGTTTAGATGCGGCGCCATGTCGCCGATATCCGCCTTCTCCGAAGCGCTCTCGGTGGTGGGACTCGATTCCTGTCTGGCAAGCGCGCCCGGAACGGCCATCGCGGCGAGTCCCATTCCCAACCCGCCAATTACGCGTCGCCGGCTAAGATTTTCCTGGTTCATTATACAATAGAACGCGCCCGGAGCCGCCAACGGCTGGATACGCGAGAGTTCGCGCGTTAACTCGCTAGCTGCTCATGAGCGATTCGCATCCACTCAAAACCGTGGTGCGTTTCGCCCCGGCTTGGAAACCCCGCCGTATCGGGATTTCAGCGCGAGCTTGTACCTGCCTTGTCTTAATTGAGACAGCGTAGCCGGCTTCTGGCCAGCAAAGCCGCGAGACCGAGACTGAGTAGGGCAAATGTTGAACCGGAATCGGGGACCTTGGCCGGCCCGATCTGTAGAGTGAAGTTCTGGTTCGCTCCAGTGCCCCACGTCCATTCATAGGTCCCAAGCGTCACGCCCAGGCTGGCGAAGGTGGCGTTATCGTACGTCGAACTGTCGACGAGAGGAGCGCCAGAAACATATCCGGCCGGAACACTAACATAGGCGGCGAAGATGGTGCCTTGAATACCTACAATGTCTCCCATGCTACTGCTCTCTAACGCGCCGCTTCCGCTTCCGAATGTAATCGGTCCCGTCCCACCAAAATAGATATCCGCTAGGCTGTCAATCGGTCCGACAGCTATTTGTCCGAAGTTAGGATAGATCGCCCCGCTTTGCAGGCCGGTGGTTGCGAATGTCAACCCAGTCACATCGATTGCTCCGCTGCCAGTTGCGACGACGTTGGAGCCCTGTTGTGTGAGCGTCACGATAAATCCCGCGTAGGCGGATGCGCAAATGGTCAGCGACGCTGCGATTGCCGCGCAGAGCAGTGCGATGAGGTGACGAGGGGGTGGTTTCATATTTGGAACTCCTTATGCCAGTTTGGCAGATCGTAAGCGGCTTGCGCCGAACACCGCTGCCAAAGCCATAGCGAGCATAGCCAACGTGGAACCGGTTTCAGGCACTCTGGCCGACTCGATCTGTAGCGTGAAGTTCTGGTTCGCTCCCGTGCCCCACGTCCATTCGTAGGTGCCGGGTGTCACGCCCAGGCTGGCGAAAGTTGCGTTGTCGTAAATGGCGCTATCCAGCAATCGAGAGCCGGAAACGTAACCATGCAGTACGGCGATGCCGTCGGGAAAATTCCCTATTGCCGTTCCGGCTACCCCCACCCAGTCACCGCTGCCGCTGCTGGCGAATGTAACGCCGCCGCTCCCAAAATTCGTGGGTCCAATAATCCCGACATAGCCATCGACGGAGCCTGCGGCGCCGG
>JAFASN010000124.1 GCA_019244415.1 Verrucomicrobiota bacterium
CTGTGCGAAGTAGGCACTGCCGGGGATAGGGATCGCTTCACCAGGGGGTGCGGGCGGCTGTCCATTCCATAAGTAGGCAGCAGCGTCAGCTCCGATTGAGAGCACTTTTGTTCCATCTGGACTGAAGATCGCTTTGACGACCATTTCATCATGTCGCATCGGATTACCGAGCTGTTTGCAACTAGCTGCGTCCCACAGGCGAGCGGTTTTATCGCGACTCGCAGTCAGCACGCGTTTTCCATCGGGGCTAAAGACCGCTGTGTTGATCGGCCCATCATGATGCATCGGACTTCCAATCGGGGTTCCATAGTCGAGCGACCACAACCGAGCATTATTATCGTAACATGCTGTTACGAAGACTTTCCCGTCTGATCGAATGTCCAGATCGAATACCTTGTCGCCATGCACGATCGGGGCGCTCAAAGGACGCGCTGTATGACCGTCCCAGATGCGCGCCGTCTTATCCAGCGATGAAGTTACAATTTTGTTGCCGTCAGGTGTGAAGACCGATCGGCGCACAGTGGCGCTGTGGGCCATGGGAGAACCAATCGGCTGAAACGTGCTAGCATCCCAGAGAACGGCACCGCCATTCCAGTATGAAACGAGGATCCGTGTCTCATCAGGACTAAACACTGCATCAGCGACGCGATTCGGGTTCAGCAGTTCGGCAAGCTCTTCACCGGTATCTGCATTCCACAAACGTGCGGTGTGATCCCAACAGCCAGTTAGAATCCGATGGCCGTCGGCACTGAAAACGGCCGTTTCGACAATCGAGACGGTATCCAATTGCGGCTTTCCGTGCTGTAAGGGTCTGATAAGCGCGTTCCCGGTACGTGGGTCCCACACGTACCCGACACCAACTTCATCCGTCGTAACGACCTTGCGACTATTCGGGCTAAATCGTCCGCACCAAACAGGGGCTGAGTGCCGCGAAAGTCTGGCAACCGGAGCGCCGTTTTGTGCCTTCCAAGTTCGGGCGGTGTGATCGTCGCTCGTGGTGATGAAATATTCGCCGTCAGCACTGAAAGCCGCTTCCTCAAGCTCATCCGAGTGATAGACCCCAAAGATCGGCAACTTGTCTCGGTCGCCGTAGCCGAACTCGATCGCTGTTAGAAGGTAACTAGTCGCTTGCTTATTCTCTGGCCAAAACGATAGAGAGCGGCCTAGCAATGCAACACCTTCGCGCCAGGCACCCGCTTGGAATCGTTGGCGCGCGGCTTCCAAATCAGCATCACTCGCGTGGTGAAGCGTAAGCTGGAGCGCTTCATTACTGCGAAGCGTAGCTTGCCGTTCGTGCATGCTAATCGCAGTTGCGGCGAGTAAAACGATGAAGATCGCTGCAATAGCGCTAAATAGTACTTTGTTCCGGGCGACTAGTAGTTTGAGTTGTTTCCAAGCCCCGGCCTGTTCCGCTGTTGTTGCTCGTCCAGCTTGGTAGGCACCTACATCAGCTTGTAATTGCTTCACCGATTGGAAGCGATCCTCGGGGCGAAAGGACATCGCTTTAAGTGCCACCGCGACGAGCGAGTCCGGAATAGCCTTGCGGAGGAGGTGCGATAAGCTTTTTCGGTTTTCCGAGTTTGCAAGCAGTGGCGCAACACGATCGCGGAACAATGTTGAGACTTTCGCCCGCGACTCTGCGTCAAGCTGCTCCAGCTCACGTGTAGTTACTTGTCCAGGTGCTTCTAAAGTTAGCAATGAATACAGTATCGCGCCCAGCGCGTAGATATCGGTGCACTCGTCTACGCCGTCCGTACGCCCGCTTACCTGCTCCGGGGCCATGTAGCCCGGCGTGCCGATAACCATGCCAGCTTGCGTTACAAGTGGTTCATCATCATTGAGCAGCCCAGGCGCGTTGTTATCTACCTGATGTTCGCCAGATGCGGTGCTGCTCGGCGGTGTGTCCAGTGCAGCATCCAACGTTTGGCCGCGAGCATTCCGATCGCTTAGTAACTTGGCTGCGCCCCAATCCATCACGAGCACCTCGCCGTAATCACCAATCATGATGTTGGCGGGCTTAAGATCACGGTGAATAATGCGTGGCGATTGAGCGTGAGCGAAGGCAACCGCATCGCACACTTTTTGGAAAATTGTTAGAAGTGCCGGCAGCCGGTAACGCTGCAGTGCCTCCACGTCACGTTCGCGGAGCCGCACAAGCAGATCCTGAAGCGTGATTCCTTTAACGAGCTTCATCGTGTAAAAGATGCGACCGCGTTCGTCTACATTGAGCTCGTGGATCGGGACGATGCTTGGGTGTTCCAAGCGACCGGTTATCCGTGCTTCACGGATGAAACGGCGCTGATATTCATCGTTGGAAGAGCTGAGCAGTACCTTCAGCGCAACGCTGCGATGTAGCGGTTTTTCGAGTGTCGCGACCACTTTCCCCATGCCGCCGCGCCCGATCTCCGGTCCGGGCTCGTACCGTCCGCTGCCTAATTCATTTTTGAGATCGGCGGCGGGGCCGCGGACCTGATTCGGCCGACTAATAACGGTTTGTTGATCTTCAATGCCGACACGAAGCAGCTCCTGCACCTTTTCCAAGTCCGAAGTGTCATCACTACCGGGATTCATACTGCCGCTATACGCTGCGAGCCGAAGCAGGCGGCGAGCGTAACAAAGCCGCCCTCCTATTGGCACAAAAATCTTCAGCCGGCCCGCGATGCGGACTGAGATTGTCGGCAGGTACGCCGGAATATGATATGAAGTGCTGTTTTAAGCGACAGCGATGATCGAGACGGAGCACACGTTGATCGAACGGCTCAGAGAAAAGCCAACGGATGCGGACTGGACGAGATTCTACCGACTTTATGAAAAGCCGATCCTGGCCGTGGCGGCCACACGATCCCTAAGCGATGGCGACTGCCGCGATGTTTTACAGGAAACCGTGATGAAGATGTTCCGGCACGGTTTCGCCCGCTACGACCGGAAACGGGGGAGGTTCACTCCCTTCTTGTTCGGCATCGCGAGAGATTGCGCGATCGACGCATTACGGCGCAAAGCGAAACGGAACCAGCGCGAGGTGGAACTCGATTCAGCAATTTTCCATAACTTACAAATAGACCCTTCTCAGAATCCGATGGGTGCGGCTGAATTACGCGGCCAGCAAGTTCTTGTCGCGACAGCATTGGATTACCTGCTGTTGAAGGGAAGCTTCGCTCCGAAAACAGTGGAGATGTTCAAAGCGCTGGTGTTCGATGAAGTTTCTCCTGATGAAGTCGCCAGAATGTTCAATACTTCGCGTGGCAACGTAGATCAGGCGAAATCAACGATACTGAAGAAACTGCGGCCGATGTATGAGGGTCTGGATCAAGGTATGGATATGGAACAGGCATTGGTTTATGCCACAGCCGCCTTGAAAGCATGAACGTGTCTGCATTATCTGACGACGAACTCGTGGCGCTGATTGGGAAGACTTCTTCTAGCGCGAAGACGACCAAAGTATCCACGCACGACGTTTTCGAGCGGCTCACAACAGTGAGTGATTTGTTAGCTGAGCTCCCGAAACAGCCGAATACGGCCGCCTTGGTTTATCGGGACCCGAACTCAGGCGCGGTGAACTGGAAAGCGATCGGGGAGAGGCTGACTGTAGGTCGCTCACGAAATCGCGACGCTAACTTGCAAATCACTGACGAAGAAATGAGTCGGCGCCATTTTGAGATAATGCACGTCGGCGACAACGTCTACACGATCAACGATCTGGGCTCGACTAACGGTCTGTATTTGAACGGACTACAAGCAAAGACAGAGTTCTTGGTCAGCGGAACTGAGATTCGCGCCGGTCGCACGGATTTCGTGTTTGTTGGTGCCTGAATCGCCAGTCCTATGCAACCGTGTTTCTCGCTGACGCGAAAACACGTTTCCTGTGAAGCCTTTTCGCCTGTCTGCTGCGATTAATCGGGTTGGGAAGAGGTTTATCAAACAGCTCCTGCCTCAGAGCAACTTTCTATCTTTAATACATGAAGCTCATGTGCGTCGTGTATGCTCAAGCGGAACGGGAAAGTCGCGAGACGCGACGATCAACTCAGCCTTTTTGATTTTGCGCGCAGCCGTGAAAGGAAAAATCTACCTGACGCAATACGGACTAATGGCCGAACGCCATTGGCGCGAATTCTGCCCGAAGATGGTGCGCGATCTGGAGGCGAAGGGCGCGTTGATGGAATCACTTTTCGAGGCGCAGGAGCGAACACTGGACGAGATGGAAGCGCTGACACGTCAGCTCGAAACGGAGCAGAAGCTAACCCCGCAACAGGCGAACGATCGCGCCTGGGAAATGATCCGGGAGAAATACATTTTGCTTCCGCCGGAAGAGGAGAGCTAAACCGGGCGAACTACCGCATTCGTGCGGAGGACAGGCTCGGAGAAGGATCGCTGAAGCGGAAGTGCCGCGACAACTTCGCCGCCATCGAGCTGGCATATCGACTGGAAGCTGAAGATCGCGCAGCGGCAGATGAGGAGAAGCGCATCCTCGTGCGCTATATCGGCTGGGGCGGAATGCCGCAAGTCTTTGCTGATCCCGCACCAGCTGACTGGCGAAATGCAAGCGCGCGATTGCGCGAGCTCCTGTCGGATGACGAATACGCCGCCGCCCGCGCCTCAACGCTCAACGCCCACTACACGTCACCGGTCGTTGTCTCGGCAATCTATAACGCCGTTCAGCGACTCGGATTCGAACACGGGCGCATTCTCGAACCAGCGCTCGGCATTGGGCACTTCTTTGGCCTTATGCCGGACGCGATGCAATCACGCTCGCAGCTGACGGGCGTCGAAGTCGATCCGCTCACCGCCACGATCGCACGGCTTCTCTACCCAGACGGCGACATTCGCGCGCAAGGTTTCGAAACGGCCGCACTGCCTCGCGAGTCGTTCGACCTCGCAATTTCGAACGTCCCGTTCGGCGACTACAAGCTGCACGATCCGCAGTTCAACGAGTTCAACTTCGTCATTCACGATTATTTCTGCGCCAAGGCTGTCGAGCTGGTCCGGCCAGGCGGCCTGATGGCGTTCATCACGTCAAAGGGAACGCTCGACAAGGTGGACTCAAGTGCGCGCGAGTATCTCCACGCGCGAGCTGATCTCGTCGGCGCGATCCGATTGCCGAACACCGCGTTCAAGCAGAATGCGAACACCCAAGTCACCACCGACATTGTGTTCCTGCGCAAGCGCGCGCCAGGCGAGAGCGCAACTGGACCGGATTGGCTGAAGCTTGCCGAGCACATCAACAGCGAAGGCGAAATGTTCCGCATCAACGAATACTTTGCCGCGCGCCCGCAGATGATGCTCGGCCGCATGGCAAAGGCGGGCACGATGTACCGCAATAAAGAGCCGGCGCTCGTGCCGGACGGACGCGATCTCGCTCAAGCGCTTCGCGAGGCGATCAGCGCATTGCCGGCGAACAACTATCGCGCTGAGCCTAACGACGTTCGGCGGAGCGTGACCGAGTTCATCACGGCTGCAGAGGATGTGAAGGAGAACGCCTTCACGTTGCATGAAGGCGCGATCGCGGTCCGCACAGGGCGGGTCCTGACGCCGGTCGAGAACTTGCCCGAAGAGACGGCGCGCAGAATCCGCGGTCTCATCAAACTCCGATCAGCCGTTCGCGACGTTCTGCGCACGCAGTTGGACGATGCGCGCGAAGAAGCAATTGCCGACGCGCGACGGCATCTAAACCTGACCTACGATCACTTTGCATCGCGTTTCGGTCCGGTTAACGAGAGCGCGAATCGTCGAGCGTTCCGCGGCGATCCGGACCTGCCGCTGCTCTGTTCGCTCGAGGACTACAACGCGGACACCAATCGCGCGACGAAAGCCGCGATCTTTCACGAACGCACGATCCAGACGCCGCGCCGCGCCGCCGCGGCGGAATCAGCGCACGACGCGCTGATCTTCTCGTTAAACGAGAAAGGTCGCGTTGATCTCGATTACATCGAGACGCTGCTTCGTCAACCCGCAGAACAGTTTCTCCCGGAGCTGAAGGGGCTCGTCTTTCGCAACCCGAAAACAGAGCAGTGGGAAACAGAGGACCAGTATCTCTCCGGCGATGTGCGAGCAAAACTGATTCACGCACGTGCAGTTGCGGCGACAGACTCGCGCTACATCGAGAACGTCACCGGACTGGAAGCAGTCCAGCCGGAGGACCTCGGCGCGACGGAGATCGACGCGCGTCTCGGCGCGGTCTGGCTTCCGCGCGAAGACATCGAAGCATTCGCGAGATCACTCATCGGCGTCGACGGCGTCACCGTCTCGCACGCGGTGGCGCTCGGAGCGTGGTTTGTCCGCGGCGATTTCAACGCGCGCGGCACAGTCGCGAACACCGCGGAGTGGGGCACGATGCGTTACTCGGCTCTGGAACTGATCCAAGACGCGCTCAATCTCAAAACACCGACGGTTTACGACCGCACCAAAGACAGCGTTGTCGTCAACGCACAGGAGACCGAAGCCGCGCGGGACAAGCTAGAGAAAATCAAAGAGCGCTTCAAAGCTTGGGTGTGGGAAGACGATGAGCGGCGCGAGCGGCTCTGCCGGCAGTACAACGACGAGTTCAACTCCGTCCGGCTGCGCGTCTTCAATGGCAGCCATCTCACGCTGCCCTCAAGCAGCCAGCAGATCACGTTGCACGCGCATCAGAAGAACGCCGTCTGGCGCATCGTGCAGAGTGACAACACGCTGCTCGCGCACGTCGTCGGCGCCGGCAAGACCTACACGATGGTCGCCGCCGCGATCGAGTTGAAGCGGCTCGGCGTCGCGACCAAGCCGATGTTCGTCGTGCCGAATCACATGCTGGCGCAGTTCTCATCCGAGCTGCTCACGCTCTATCCGACCGCGAACATTCTCGTCGCCGGCAAAGAAGATTTCGAAGCAACGAAACGTGCGCGTCTCTTCAGCCGCATCGCGACCGGCAACTGGGACGCCGTAATCGTGACGCACGCCGGCTTCGAGAAGATTCCCGTGTCGCTCGCCACGCGACGCAACTTCATCTCGCAGCAAATCGACGAGATCGAAACCGCGATTCGCGAGGAGCGCGCCGATCGCGGCACGCGGTTGGTCAAAGAACTGGAGCGCGTGAAGAAACGCCTGACGGCGAAACTCGAATCGCTCTCAGCCGAGCACCGCAAGGACAACACGCTCACGTTCGAAGAGCTCGGAATCGATCGCCTCTTCATTGATGAAGCGCACAAGTTCAAAAACCTGTTCTACGTCACGAAGATGACGCGCGTTGCCGGCCTGCCGCAGACTGCCTCCGAGCGCGCATTCGACCTCTTCCTCAAGGTCCAGCAGATCCAGGCGCGAAATAAAGCAGGCGGCATCGTGTTCGCCACCGGCACGCCAATTTCGAACACCATGGCCGAGATGTTCACGATGCAGCGCTACCTGCAGATGGACACCTTGCGGCGCAATTCTCTCCAGCACTTCGATTCATGGGCCGGAACATTCGGCGAGACCGTCACCTCGATGGAGCTGAGACCGGACGGCAGCGGCTATCGCTTGCAAAGCCGCTTCGCGCGTTTCGTGAACGTGCCCGAGCTGATGCAGCAATTCCGGCAAGTCGCCGATGTGCAAACCGCTGAGATGCTGAAGCTGCCGGTCCCGAAGCTTGAGCAAGGCCGCACGATCACCGTCAGCGCGCCGAGCAGTCCCGAGTTGCAGCGTTTCGTGGAAGAACTCGTTAAGCGCACAGAGAAGATCAAGAGCGGCCGAGTCGATCCTCGTGATGACAACATGCTCAAGATCACTACGGATGGCCGCAAAGCCGCGCTCGACTTGCGCCTCGTGCTTCCACACGTGCAAGACAATCCCGATTCAAAGACGAACCGCGCAATCGAGAAGATTCACGAGATCTGGTTCGAATCCGCGGCGGCACGGGGAACGCAGCTCGTCTTTTGCGATCTGTCCATTCCGCAGGCGAACGGCCGCTGGTTCTCCGTTTACAACGACGTTCGCGACAAGCTCATCGCCCGCGGTATTCCGCGTGAGCAAATCGCGTTCGCGCAGGACGCCGGCGACGACGCGGCGAAAGCAACCCTCTTCAAGAGCGTGCGCGAAGGACGCGTGCGCGTGCTACTGGGCAGCACGTTGAAGATGGGCGAAGGCACGAACGTGCAAACACGCCTTGTCGCCTTGCATCATCTCGACGCGCCGTGGCGACCAGCCGACATCGAACAGCGCGAAGGCCGCATCCTGCGCCAGGGCAATCAGAACGAGTACGTCAAAATCTTCCGCTATGTCACCGAAGGCAGCTTCGACGCCTACATGTGGCAAACGCTAGAAACGAAGTGCCGCTTCATCGCCCAGGTTATGACCGGCGACGCGACCGTGCGGCGAGCCGAAGACATTGATTCCGCCGCGCTCACCTATGCCGAAGTAAAAGCTATCGCGTCTGGCAACCCGCTCGTCATCGAGAAGGCGAGCATCGATGCCGAAGTGATGCGCCTCACACGTTTGAAGAAGCAGCACGCCGAAAGTCTATATCAGATGCGCTACCGCATCCGGCGGCTGAACGACACTGGTGAGATTCTCGAGCGCGAGATCGCGAACATCCGGGAAGACCTGCGCACGCGCACCAGCACCCGCGGCGACAACTTCGTCATGACGGTGAAGAACGAAGCCTTTACCGACCGCGTGAAAGCCGGCCGGGCATTACTCTTTCTAGCCGCGTCGTTGAAGCCATTCGAATCGACGAAGACCGTCGGCAGGATCAGCGGCTTTCCTGTTTCGATTGAGCGCTTCGATGAGCGGTCAACGCTGCTCATCCACGGAAAACACAGCTACCGTGCCAACGTTAGCGAGAGCGCCACGGGCACGATTGCCTCGCTCGAACACGCTCTCGAGAGCATCGAAGAGCGGCTACGCGAACGCGAAACTGATCTTGCACAATCGATCCGGCAATCGGCGGACCTAGCAAAGCAGCTCGATCAACCGTTCGAGCACGAACAAAAGCTCGCTGCCGCTGCTAACCGTCAGCAGAAAATCATTGCCGCGCTGGACATCACGAAGAATCAGACGCCATCGTTAATAGGTGACGAGTACCTCGCGAAAGCCCAGCGTATCTCATTCGCGTGCAGTATAAATTGAAGCGTTAGTCACCCGGATCAAGCGCACGAAATTGACAGCCGACCTCATCCATGGCGTGAAATACTTCTGCATCTTCCGAATCGTCCCTCACTTCTTTCGTGAAGATAAACGAGCAACCCGTCACGGCAGCGGATACCGAATATACAGAGAAACTAGCCCGGTGCGCCGCCCGGACTAACCCTGCGAGTCCTGGTTCACTGAATTCTCCGAAACGTACATACAACTTTCCCGTTGAATTAAGTAGCCGTGCGGCCCCGTTCATTCCCGGGGAAAACTGAGCGATCATGGCGGTCTCGTCTTCTAGGTTGTGATCGAAGACATATTGAAAAACTGCTAGGTCGTTGTCAGCGCCTAGAATGGATTTAAGTTCGGCTCGGTAAAGTCTAGGCGCTTGAACGAAACATTCGTGAGACGGAGATACTGCGCCCACCGCTGACCGATCTTCAGCGCATTTCGACTGCGATCACACACAACGAAGTGACAATCCCTAGCTATCTTCGCTGCATCGAAGCAGGTAATTCCACATCCACCTCCAAGGTCGATAACTCTTGATGGACGGAACAGCGCAATAGTCTCTTTGTAATCGTTTCTACATGCAACAAGGCGTTCGTAGTTCGCTCCCAGCGTCGTACGAGCAATCCGCTCCGTCAGAAACACGGCATCGTGCAAGCTCTCAGCGGTAAGTCCTTCTTTTTCTAAGATCTGATCGAGATCATAGCCCGCGGCTCGAATCTCTTGCTCTTGTTCCGCCGATAGCCCGTCGCACTTGCGGATCGCCAGATCTTCAACGGCTTTGCTAAGCCCGGCACTCAGTCGATCCAAAGTTGCTTACTTCGGCCATTCGCTGATTCGACTCCACTTTCGATCCAACCAGCGTTTGTAAGTTACTTGGTTAGGAACGGCCTTGAGTGACGTTTGAGAACCGAGGGTCTTATCGGGCCAAAGATGTAACCGGCTAGCGAGGTTATATTCTTTGGCTAAAGCATGTACAGTTTTAAGAGACTGCCTAGCATACATCTGCCACTCTTCAGGTGACGCAAACACTTCTGTATTGAGCGTCCTCCCTAAGGTGCGTGCATGCGCCTCGATCCGCTGCACGTTCTCCGCTCGGATGTTGATAGGTTCCATGAAAACAGTGATAGGATCGAGTTCTGCAATCGCTTCTAACGTCCTCGCCAGATCAGCTTTATCAGAATCCGGATAGGTGGGAGCCATCGCTACGTAGACATGAAGCCCTGCTGCCTTTGCGGCCTTTAACGTCGCTAACCGTTGAGATGGTGCTGGAGCCTTCGGTTCGTATATGTGAGCTAAGTCGTCTCGTAAGGTGGGAAGGCTCATTCCAAAGACAAGCCGCGGTCCAAAAGTTTTATAAAGATCGAAGTCTAAACGCGCGAGTGGGCTTCGAGTCAAAATCCGAACGTTCAACGTCGAGTTATCCCGGATCAATTCAAGTGATCTTGTAACTAAGTAACGCGCCGCCCTGCCCAATTCCTTTCGCATGCGAATGTCAGGATGATAAATACTTTGGTAGGGATCGGTCGTCGAACAATAGATGACCGCTCGATTACCATCTGGCTTAAGCTGAGCCGAAGGCGTGTCCTCTGCGGCGTTGAGGGAGGAGAGAAACTTTTTTTCATCCCATTCCCGCAATAATACGTATTTGCCCCACTGAGCATCAGGATCACGAACTCCGAATCGAGCTAGTGCTGCTCCCTGCTTAATGGTGGCTGCGTTGGGTACATAACAAAACGTGCAGCCGTGGCTGCAACCAACCGCAATGTTGAACGACCAATTAGAAAGGCTTTTATAAACAAAATTGTTCGGTGCGATCACCGCTGCGTGAGGCCAGAAATTGACTGGAACAGCGCTATGGCCGTTCTTCGTTGCTGCCTCTTTGCTGACGAGACATTTGCGATAAAGAGTGGTCGCCGGCATTTACTTAGAGTCGGATAGATCCATTTTAGAATTGAAAGGCCTGAGTCACCCGCAAGAATTCCACAGCTCTAACATCTCCTTCCTTGAACGTGCCTTTACGGCGCTTGACGTTTTCAGTCTTTACTTGAATCAGCCCTTGTTTCTCCAGAATCACCAGCATCTGTTTAGCGTTACGAAACGGCGTGTCGTTCAGCGCATAGTTGGTGATCTCATTATCGAGTGATTCATAGTTTACAGACCGACCTTCGAACTGTTTATGCAGTTCACGCGCATATGGGGCAGGATCATCAAACCGTAATAGCGACGGCTGTGAGACATCGGCATCAGAGAAACGATAGCTACCATCTTGATCAATACGCTTCATCGCCTCCTTCATTTTCACCAATCCAAGAGGATGTTTGCTCGCAAAGACGAGAAAGTAATTCAGCGCGCCACTGCTGCTTTGCATTTCGAAGGCAAATACGTATCGGACGTCTGCAATGCTCTTGAGCTTCTCTGTGTAGAGGCGCAATGCCCGACGGCAAAGTAACGGAAAAGGTTCTGTTTTATCGAACCACGATGTCCACGCGCGATCGCCATAGATGGCCGTCAAAAGTGTATCGTGATTGGCACTTTCCTTCGCTTGAAAGATTCTGCCAATGCCATCAGCGTCAAGATTGATAAGGATTTCCGAACAATCACTGGTTAGAAGGTCTCTCACCGTATCGAATGGAGCTCCAGTCGCGCCAAACGGATCAATAAACACGAAAAGAGGATCTGCTTTTGCAAAAGGAGCTGGAACATCGCTTCGCAATTTGGCCAATCCATTAACGAAGTCAGTGTTGTAAGTGTGAATACAGAGCCCGCTGATTTGATGAAATGGTTCAATTTTTCGCACCATGTTCTCAAAGCGTTTTGGTATGGACTCGATAAACGCGCAGTGCAGCTTGCCCGCTACCCAACGATCTTGAGAGTTGTGTAACGCTTCGCGCGCGGCCGAGAGCGCCGCGGACGGTGAACCATGTGGGAAATTCTTATACTCGTCTGGTCCGGCAAAGCCATCCACGTAAAGCAAGGTCTGGTTGGACTTAGACGTTCCCAGTATTTGAAAGTATGCTACCAAATACGCTTCAAGGACTTTTATCTTCGCTATTGTGTGCGGTTCCGCCTTCCACGTGATGTCTGTTTGTCTTGCCGACATACGAAATTACTCAGACGCAACTACGAACTAGGCCCCGAAACACTCCTGCGACTCTTACTTCGGGCGACGCGACAATCATCGGTCGGTAACGGGGATTGCTTGCTTCGAGCGTTACTTTGCTCCGTCCTGGGCCGAAGTGAACGTGCTTCAATGTGGCCCGATAGTCTTCGCCAACTTGGACGGCTGCAATTTCCCGGTCCCGAACCTCTACGTCAGGACGTAGCAGCACCTTGTCACCTGGCATAATACCGTCGCCGATCATCGAGTCGCCATCGACAACCAATAGAAAATCTCCCGCTTTATGCGGTAGCAGATCAGAGTCGTCGACGACTTCTTCGCATTGGCTAAGATGTTCCTGCAGCGGCCCTGCAGGCACGCTGCCCAGAACGGGAAGACCTCCGAGTGAGACGGCAGCTTTCCCTTTAGCAGTCAAAGTCACTGAGCGCCGTTTTCCGCGCTCTCCGCCGCCAGAAATCTGAACAAATCCGTTTCGTGCCATTATTCTCAATGTCGGCACGACACTTGTGGCGCCGGCTAATCCGAGAGAATCCGCGATTTCTTTAACGGCTGGCGGGAATCCTGTGACGACAAATCGCGCGACAGCTCGCAGAATTCGCAATTGTGGCGGGGTGAGCGTCGATAAACGTGGTCGCGCCATTACATCGTCTCTTTTAACGATATAATATATACAGTCAAGCCCACGACCGCAGCTGAAACTGGCGAAGGCTGGATGAAATTGTTATCGGCTGTTATCGTCGGCGACTCGAATGGCCGCGAAAAACTACTCTGATCTCAGCAGAGACGAACTCCTTCGTCTGCTAGAAGCACGCGACCGGCGAGATGCGACGCGGTTTGGACTGGTTTGGGAGGCGAATGAAGTCGAACGCGATCGAGCGTTGAATCAGGATTTCGTCGCGCTTGATCTCGACCCGAAGTTGGCGACGGGAGAAGCGCCGTGGCGCAACATAATCATCGAGGGCGACAACTTCGACGCGCTTCGATACCTGCGGATGACGTTCGCCGGTCGAGTTAAGTGCATCCTGATTGATCCACCATACAACAGAGGACAGAAGGACTTCGTCTATAACGACAGATTCATCGCCGAAAACGATCTTTGGCGCTTCTCCACTTGGCTCGAATTCTTGTATCAGCGGCTCATCATCGCGCGGGACCTACTCCGTGAGGATGGGGTTTTTCTCTGCTGCATTAACGACGACAATCGTGCAAAGCTCGAATTGCTGCTCGATCGGGTTATGCCGGGCATGCGCATCGGGAGCATGGCTTGGAGAACTCGCGACTCGACGAGTGCGAAGGGAAGAAACTTCAGCGACACGCATGAACACATCCTGATATACGCTCGCCCCGACTTTGTCTTTCACGGACGCGAGAAGTCACGACGGAAATACAAAAATCCAGATAATGATCCGCGCGGTGACTGGAACCTCGATCCGCTGACTCTCGCTTTCGATAGATTCCAACGTCCTAATCTGTTTTACCCGATTCAGAACCCCGAAACCGGGCGCTGGTACCCATGCGACCCGAATCGAGTGTGGGCCTACGCAAGCGAGTTGATTGAGAAAGATCTCGACTCCTTGGATGCGGAGCCGATGGAGGAATTCATCCGACAAAAGAAGGTTATATTCCCGCGCCCTACGGAGGAGCGGGTAGTCGTTTGGCAAACGCTGTCAGAGCTGCACGCGGCGGTTGATCGGGGAGACGTTCCCGTGACGCCAAAGAAGAAAAACCCACTGCTCAGCCGCGACACGCCGGACTTGGATTTCTGGGTGGGCAAGCCAGTCGGTTTCGGGCGTCCCGGTTTCAAGAAGTTCTGGAATGACCTTCGTAGCCATACTAATCCCGTCGGCAGCTGGATCGCGCGAGTGAATGAACCATTAGACGAGGAAGACGTGATGGCGATCCGTTCGCGTGAGGCAGGAGAAGGAACAGGTGTTATCGAGGGAATTTTCGCACGAAAGGTTTTCAACTATCCAAAGCCGCCATCGCTGATGCGCCAGCTGATTGCGCAGACAAGCGCCGATGATGACATCATCCTCGATTTTTTCGCAGGTTCAGGAACGACTGCTCAAGCAGTATTAGAACAGAACGCAAGTGACGATGCCGCGCGTAGATTTATCATGGTGTCGAACGCCGAAGCGACACCAGATGCACCGGATAAAAATGTTTGCCGGGATGTTTGTGCCCCGCGTATCGCAGCAGTTATCCAGGGCTGGCGCGGTCAATCGGGGACGGGTGGCGACTTTGCTTACCTGACGTGTCGGCGCGTGGCGCCGGGTCGCCTAACCGAGATAGATCATGCCCAAGTCTGGACGGCGTTGCAGCTCATTCACTGCGAAACTCTCGCTCCATATCAGGATTCGCCGTGCCTTTCAGCGGGCGACGAAGAGCAAACGCTGCTCTATGTGCCTGGCTTCCGTCGCGAGTATTTGTTGGCGATTCGGAAGGCAGTCCGCAGCAGTCGCGCGGTGATTCTCTATTCGTGGCAGCCGGAGCTATTGCGTCAGCACATCCGGGCGGATCACGTCCAGTTCGAACACATACCTGAGGGCCTCGCGCGCCGCTTTGGACTGAAAGGCTGAGCGATGATCATCAAAACGCTTAAGCGTTTTCAGGAAGATGCGGTGCAAAGCGGCTTCGACGTTTTCAGTTATACGAAGCAGCTTCTCGATGCCGCGGGAAAGGACCCGGTAAGTCGTGCGACGGCGATTTACAAGCATGGCTGTCTCTTAATCGAAGCGCCGACGGGCTCCGGCAAGACGCTGATCGCGGGACATATCACGGAGCGTTTCTCGCACATCGAAGACGTGGTCTGGTTTTGGTTCGCTCCATTTCGCGGCGTTGTGGATCAGACCGCGGCTTTTCTTCGCGAACAATACGCTGGCCTGCGACTGCGCACGCTCTCGGACGATCGGATGGCGGGCGGCAGTCGCCGTGGTGATGTGTTTGTCACGACATGGCAGACGGTCGCGACGCGCGTGAAAGACAACCGCAACGTACGGCGCAGCGGTGAGCAGAACCCGAGTGTGGATGAATTAATTGCGGAGCTGCGCGTGCTTGGGCTTCGCATCGGCGTGGTGGTGGACGAAGCGCATCATGGGTTCCACGGCGACACGCAGGCGTCCGAATTCTTCCGCGGAGTTCTCCGACCGGAATATACGATTCTCATCACCGCAACACCGGATGACGCTGACCTCGCCGATCTTCAGAAACGCGCGCAGCTCCGCGAATTGAATCGCATCACGATCAGTCGCGGCGATGCGGTACGCGACGGTTTGGTTAAGGAAGGAATCAAATGCGTCGCATGGAAGGCCGACGAAGAACGCGAGGCACTGATCGATTTTGAAGTGACCGCGCTGGCCGAAGGCAGACGGTTGCATCAAATGTTAAAGGCTGCGCTCGCGGAGCAACAAATCGCGTTGACGCCGCTCATGCTTGTTCAAGTCGATTCGAGCACGAAGAGTGTCGAGCGCGCGAAGGAAAAGTTGCTCAAGCTCGGCTTCACTGACGCACAGATCGCAACGCATACAGCAAAGGAACCGGACCCGAGTTTGCTTGCGCTTGCGAATGACGAAACGCGCGAGGTGCTCATTTTTAAAATGGCAGTAGCTCTCGGATTCGATGCGCCCCGCGCGTGGACGCTCGTTTCGATGAGAGCCACGAAAGACCCGGACTTCGGCGTGCAGCTAGTCGGACGCATCCTGCGTGTGCATCGCCGACTGCAAGGGCGCAAGATGCCGCCGCTTCTCAATTATGGGTATGTGCTTCTGGCCGATGCGGCCGGACAAGGCGGCATAGATGTCGCTGGCCAGCGGATCAACCAACTTCAAACGGCCTATGCTAAGGTAAGCCCGACGACGGTTATCGTTCAGGTGGGGGGAAGGCCAACCGTGCAGGTTGTAGGCGCGGATGGTGTTGGGGACTTCTTTCCCATTCCGCCCGAAGGAGCGATACCAACGACGCAAGCTGAAGACTCATCCGCACCCGATGTCGGTTCGCAAAATCTGCCGATTCACGGAAGCGGATTCTCTTTTCCTCTCGATTGGCTGCTAAGCACAGAGGGCGCAGCTCCGGCTGGTTTTGCAGTGCAACCGCCCGGAGTTATTCAGAGCCGCTACCGCTATCGCCTGAAACCGACTGCGCCGCGTCGCTTCACCACGCAAAGTCTGCCAGAGGATTTTAGAGCGACCGAAGAAGACTGCGCGCGCAAGTTCATGGTTTCAGCGCAACACTTGATCGATGTCTTCAAAGGTCGCGTGCAGGTGCAGAAGCAAACACTCGAGATTTTCACCCAGGAATGGCAGACGGAGTTTGCTTTCGCGACACTCTCGCCTGAGCAGATGGCGATCGAGGCGCAGCGGCTCTTATTCAAGTCACCGGTATTTCACGCCAAGGAATTGCGGCATGCACTCCTCCGCCGACTCACTGAGATTCTTCAGTCCAGCGGGTTCCCTGAAGCAAGTGACGAAGGTCGCGTCGCGCAGTTCCTCGATATTCTCTTGGTGACACATCCGCAGCTCCTAGTCGAAGCACAAAAGGCGGCGCTCGCTGAAGGCGCTAGACTGGAGGAAGCCGGTGAAATTCCGGTTGAACTCACCTCAGATGATCCGCTCCCCCATTCGGGTTTCAATGTTTACGGCATACTCCCTCCCGGAATGAACAATTGGGAAAGGCTTTTCGCAGATTTCTTGGAATCAGACATGAGCGGCAAGCTCCTCTGGTGGCATCGCAATCTACCGCACAAGGAGTGGTCTGTTCGATTGCTCCTCACGAGTGGAAAGGGATTCTTTCCCGACTTCATCATTGGCATCAAAGATCGTCCGAAGCCGGACAATGCGTTGTTAGTTGATACCAAATACGCGTTCGAAACCGCTCGTGAAGCACCTAAGATTCTGGCCGATCACAACGAATATGGTCGCGTGCTCATCGTGCACAAAACCGGTGAGAAGCGATGGGCGAAAGTTCGCTTCGACGAAAGCGGCAAGCCCATTCTAGGCGACGAATTCCGAGTCGTCGACGCTCCAGGACTTTAGCATCCTGCTTTGTCGCAATATTGCGACGCACGGCACGGCCATGGCATGGAACCCGCAGCAATCCATGCAATGGCAACAGTCATTGGCAATCCCGGGCGGTATACAACGGAGCAATCGATCCGATCTTTCCAGACAATGTGGTTGACGACGATGCTCGTCCTCATCGCAATCGCACTCTTTGAAGGAGGACTCTTCACCGCCTTGATCGTGACTCGCGCGCTCGTGAGCTGGTCCGCGTTGGCTCTAGGTCTAGTTGGGTTATGCGCCACGATTAAGGTGTGCCGCGACCAGAGCCGTCGAATCGATGAATTCGAACGCGAGCGAATGAACTGGCGACGCGGAGCTGTCGGCGAGCAAGTGGTAAGCGACACACTCGCTTGTCTGCCCGAAAACTATTTTGTGCTGAACGACGTCAAAACATCATGCGGCAATCTGGATCACGTCGTAATCGGGCCGACCGGTCTGTTCGCAATTGAAACCAAAAACTGGCGTGGTGTCGTGGCGGCTGACGGCGCCGGCGAATTACTGACGAATGGAAGCTCATGTTCCACAGCAGAGATTCGGAAGTTGCTTCGCCGAACCATGCTGGTTCGTGAACAGGTCATGAGTCTGACCGGTCGCGACGTTTACATGCGCGCGGTCATGGTCTTTCCGAGGGCGCGAGTGGAAGCGGCATTTGGCAGCACCGGTAAAGTTCATTGCGTCACCGACGAAAGATTGTGTTCCTACATCGAGGAACCAGCTTTCTCCCAAAAGCTGCGCAGCTGCGATGTTGACCAAATTTGCAGGGCACTCGAAGGGATAGCCCGCATGGAACCGGCATTCGATCGCGAGCGGAAATCCGTAGTCGCAACTAAGTCCACCGCCACCGTGACTTCGACGTAACGCGCTGCGTCTGGATCGAGTTTCAAGTCCGTCAGGACACCTGCCCTGTCGCCAAAGACTCCGAGCTGTGTGCCGCCGTGGATCTGTAATGCAGCGCGATGCTTCCCGATTTGAAATTCTTTGTATCGACCAACTTGAGCTGCAGCTTCTCCTGGAAAGCGCTGGTATCGAACAGCCGCCGGCCTTTACCCACGATAATCGGCTGGATCACGAAAAAATATTCATCGACCAAGCCAAGGCGAACGAGCTGCGAGGAAAGATCGACTCCGCCCAACAGCATGTCTTTGCCCGACTCCGCTTTCAATCGCATTATTTCTTCGCGAAGACCTGACCGAACGATCCTGGTGTTCTTGTCTTCTGCTTCCGCGACGGTTCGCGAAAAAACAACCTTCGGAGTTGAATCGAACACTCGCGCGAATTCATTCATCGCCTTCGTGGGAGCGGATTGGCTTTTGGCGAGGGCGGGCCAGAAGGGCACCATTAACTGGTAGGTTTTGCGCCCGTAGATCAACAACCCGGAATCCCGAATAAGGTTTGTAAAATAATCGTGGATCTCTTCATCCGCCATCCCCTTGGTGTGGTCGCAACAACCGTCCGCTGTCAGATTGATGCCGTAAATTAGCTTTCTCATTGATCGCTATCGACTAAGCCCAGATCACCACTATTTACTTCGACTAGTCCGGCGTTTGCCTCGGGCGGCTAAACATAGTCAGTCCTCAAGCCCCCGAGGAGCCCACGTGGAGTGCTCAAGGCTTGCGCAGCGGGAGCAACGGACGGAAGCGTACATCGCGCAGCCAGAGGCCGAGCCACACCAACACGCCGAAAACAATTGGAAAGAAAAATGGTTCTCCAGCATGGACGTGTGTCGCAACGGCGCCGCCGAGATAAGCCGTGAGCAGAAGCGCACCCAAAGTCGCGGTCTGCGGGATGGCATAGATCAATCCACAGGGAATCTCCGCAATTAATATCGGTTTTGCCGCACTAGCGGGATAACCATATTTCGTCATCCCTTCAGTAACCTTTTCGGACGCGAAGAATAGAAAGAACAACCCGCCGATGGTCATAAAGATAACCGGAATCGCGCTGATCACGTAGCCGGCCCAACGCGCGGCTTTAGAGGGCGGTGTTTCACTCATAAGTACGTCAGAGACTAATCGCCTCCAGATATCGCGCAATTTCGTTCAAGTGGAACGCCAACGATCAGCGATTTTGGCGTATGCCGCGACATTGATGGGTCTCGACTTAGTCATGATCGAAGACCACCCAATGTCGCAAAGACTCTGAGCTGTCTCCTTCCGGCTTCGCTGCCGCGGCTTCTCCCTCCGAAAGCTCAGAGACTTTGCTCTCCCCGTCTCGGAGATGCAGTCATCGCGAGTTGTCTCCCTTCGCCTCCGCTCTTGCCCTTACTCCCTTGCTTCGCGCTTCATTCCGGCAACTCGCGATCACTGCGACGCGGCGGGTTCGCAGATCATCACGAGAAAGGGCTCAACGTAATGACGTGCGAAACAATCCGCGTGAATCGCTCCTGAAATTTTATCGCTCGTTGTGCGCCGTAAAGGTATTGCTCGCCGGTGCTGCGCTCCACCTTGACTGTGCTCGCTCGCAAGAGTGAGGCACGTATCGCTTCACGCTGAAGACCAACTTGCGGGGACGCACGTAAAGGCGTTGTCATTCACCGCGGCAATGAGTCGCTGCCAATCGTCGAGATGACCCGGAAATCCGAGTTCAGACGCTCGCTGCCAGCTGGTCCGCGCAAGCATGGCGTGTCGCTTACCGCTTTTTGTGTCTCTCATATTGCGGTAAGCGCGACGCGTGCTGTAAATGTGCGACGCGAGAGGATCGCGATGGCTTCTCATGTCTGCGATGAGCACTTCAACTTCGCAAATTGCTTTTGCTAGGTTCGAAAGGGCATCAGCCAAGCGATTCGGTGTCACACGTTCACATGAACATATTGCGCACCTGTTGGCAAAATTGCCGCTAATCGACCCGGGAATTCTCAGCGCAAGCTGTGAGCACGAGCTGATTATCGCGAACCCAAAGCCGTGCAGGTGACGGAACGCCGCCACCTAATGTGGCGTCCACGATTGCGCCGCGTAGATCTCTTTCAATCGTGTCGCGCAACGGCCGCGCACCGAGCCGAGGATGAAAACCGCGCTGCATTACAAAAGAAACAATTGACTCGTCGACGGATAGCTCGAAGCCCTTGTCGCGCAGGAACGCGAGCTCGCGTTTGATATGGAGACGCGCGATTTCAATTTGCACATCATAGCTCAAGCGAGCGAAGACCAGCTTCTCTGCGATGCGCGCATATAGCTCTGGCCGCAATGACTGCTGTGCTTTTGCCAGAACGTGTCGCTCCATCGTGGCAAATGAGGAGTGCTGGAGATTCAGGATTTCCGACGCGGCGATGTTCGATGTGAACACGATGTAAAAGCCGCTGAGATCGAGGGTGTCGCCGCTTGCCATTGTCACGCGCGCCGCGTCGAGGATTTGTAGAAACAGATCGAATACGCGCGGGTGCGCTTTCTCGATTTCGTCAAAAAGCAATGTGCCGCTATTTGCCTTTTTGCGTGCACGTCCGAGTAGTCCGACTTCTCCGACACGACCGCCAATCAAAACAGCCAGGCTGTCCCGCGTTTGATACTCCGACATGTCGAAGCGGAAGAGCTTATCTTCCCCGAGCAGGTAACGCGTAAACGCGATCGTTAATTCGGTTTTACCAACGCCGGTTGGTCCAAGAAAAAGAAAACTGCCCTTCGGTCGATCCGTTCTTGTCAATCCAAGCTCTCCTCGATGAAGAGCAGCGACGACGCGTGGAATGACATGATCCTGTCCCAGGATTTGATCGTGAAGATAGCTGTGAAGCTGGCGTAAACGTTCGAGCCGTTCGGTTGAGAGCGTTTCCATTCCTAGGAATGGTCTCATGTCTCTTTTTGCTAGTTCGCTCTCAAGTCGGAGCAGCCTGCTTTTAACTGCGCGCTACAAATGTGCGCACATGAAAACCACTCTGTTCGCAAAACAACTTATCCCAATCCTCGCGCAGACTACTGGCGACCTCGCTGGCGGTGCCAGCAAGGCGCTCGGAATCGTCATGCTCATCGGCTTCATCTTCGGCACCATCTGCGTTGTCGGCGGCGGCTTTGCTATCCGACGCGGTGATACTGATGCCGGCAAGTTGTCGATCATCGGCGGTCTTATCATCGCCGGTGCACCGATCATCGTGAAGGCGCTCTTTACCGCCTTCGGTATCGACAGCTCGACCGTTGATGTAGGCGCATTCCAATAATGAACAACGGCTCGTCACACGAGCTGCGCTTTACGGAAACGAACAGCGCGGATGATTCCGCCGGCAAGACGTGGGGACTGGAAGGTAATCTCTTCTGGTTCATTGTCGGCGGAGCGTTCGTGTCAGTGGTTTCGCTACTCCTGCTCTTCAGCGTCTCGCGCTGGACTCTGCTGAGCGCACTCGTGCCGTCACTCGTCCCCACAGGTCTGGCTTTGCTTTACGTCTTCACGTTTCGGCAGGGCAAGCCACGTGGCTATGACACTGATCTCTTCGAGTTGTGGCTGAAAGGCCGTGGCTTTGGTCCTGAAACTGTGCGCGTCACCGCGCACTTAACGCCTGCTTCTAACCATGTTTGAATCTGCTCCAAACGGTTACTTCGTTCGCGATCTCGTTGTCTTTTACGGACTGCGCAAAGGCTGTCACGTTTCGAAAGGCTTTGTCATCCAGCCGCCCGACTTGAGCACAGCATCGCCAGAGCTTCTCAACGCGAGCCAGGATCAACTCGCCTTGTTGCTCGGCTGCTTGCACGACAAGTTACGACTGCAAGTGCAGTGGTTCTGTGACTGCGACTATCGCGCTGAGCTGTTGCGTTATCAGGGACAAACGGAACGCGCGACGAACGTGTGGACGCGACGCTGCCGCAATGAACGATTCGTTAGGTATTGGGAGGCTATGGTCGAGCGCCGGCTGCGTCGCCAGCGACTGGTGCTCTACTTTTCGCGCGCGATTGAAACATCGCCTGCTTTCGTCGCAACGACGCCGAAACAACACGAACACTACAGCGCCTTACTCGAAGAGATGGCCACAGAGTTCGAACAACTCAACCAGATACTCACCAACATCTTTCCCGCCGCGCGAATCACGCCGATGAAGGACGCGGATCATTACCGACACTGCACGACGTTTCTCAATCCATCGTTAGGCTCGCGCTTCGACTACGACACGATCACGACCTTCGATTCGCAATTATCGATTCAGGAAAACTGCTGGCATAGCGAGGCGCAGGGACTCAGCGATGGCTCGGGCTTTTACATGGACGGCTTCTATCACTCGGTCTTGGTGCTGAGCCGTTGGCCGAAGATGACGCATCCAGGAATAGTGCATCGGCTCACTGGACTTCCGCTGCTCGACTACACCATCACAGTTAATCTCGAGTTGCTTTCGCCGCGCACGGAGATCAATCGCGAAGAGAAGGCGCATGACCGTCTGGCAGGCGATTTCGCGAGCGAGAAGCGCCTCTCATTGGTCACCGCGATGGAGAAGAAGCAGAAGAAGATCGCGGCGTTGATGCAGGGACACACGCTCCCGTTCAACATCGAATACATTATTCGCGCGTGGGATCAGACACGTGAAGGTCTGGTAGCGAAAACAGCCGCGATCAAGAACGCAATCAACGGCATGAACGGTGCGCAGTATCTCGCGTGCGTGCTTCCGACCACGGCGAAGAAGCTCTTCTTTCAAAGCTGGCCTGGTTGTCCGTGGGGTCGCTATCCGCATCGCAAGCTTTACGCAGAAACGCGCTACCTGGCTGATGTGCTGCCATTCAGTGCTACTTTCACCGGACACCTTGAACAAGCTGAAGCTCTCTATGAAGGCAATCAGCGGAACTTGGTCGGCGTAACTACCTTCGCCGGGTCGAAAGGAAACGAGACGCCGCAGCACGCGGTGCTGCTAGGCATGAGCGGAGCAGGCAAGAGCGTCACTGTGTGCGATCTTCTTTCGCAGACCGAAGCGTTTTACGACTACACCGTCATTATCGAAGAAGGTCTCTCGTACGAAATCTACACGCGCACAGTCGAAACGAATGCGCGACCAATCATCATTCAACCGGATGGCGATCTCACAATTAACTATCTCGACACACACGGCCTGCCGTTAACGGCGGAGCACCTTGCGTCTGCGATGGCACTTGTCGCGAAGATCGCAGGCGTGAGCAGCGACGAAGATAAACAGCTTTCACGTGAAGCGCAGATTGCGCGCTACATTATGCTGCTTTACGAAGACGTGTTCGAAGAATGGAGTCGGCGCAATGCGCATCGACTTCTCGACATTGCGAGACATGCATGCGTGCTCGCAAAGCTCAAGCGCCGCCGAGCTGGTGCAACAACGCTCGACGTGTTTGTCGATCTTCGCGACCAGCAGCAGGCTGACACTCGGTCGATCAACGAACAACTCGCTACAATTAGCGAAGAAGAAGCATTGCGATTCCTGAAGGAACCGAACACGAGACGCGAAGTTCGTAATCTCGCGTTCGCCTACTTCACGCCCGAGGAATACCCGACACATCGAATGTTGCAGGAGTTGATCCAACTCGATAGTAACGATTCAGCATCAAGCGACCTTGCGACGCGACTCGTCCCGTGGTGCGCAGATGGCAACTACAGTTGTCTCCTCGACGGTACCAGCAACATTTCACTCACAGGCAAGATCGCCCACTTTGAACTCGGTTACATTCCCGAGGCCGCGAAACTTCTGCGCTCCGTAGCTGGCTTCCTCATCACCAACTACACGCGCCAACACATTATCACGATGCCGCGCCGGTTGCGGAAACGGAACGTTTACGAAGAAGTTGCGCGCCTTCTCGACATCCCAGGCGGCGAACAGATCGTCAAAGAGAGCTACGCACAGATGCGGAAGTTCAATTGCTGGAACATCTCCATTGTGCAGCAATACAGCCGTTTCAACGAAAGCCCCTTTCGATCCGCTGTTTTTGGAAACAGCCGCCAATTCTTCCTCATGCGGCAGAACGATCGCGCCGATCTCGACGACATGGCGCGCGACATCGGCTTAACCGGGCTGACGAAGCACGCGATTCTCTCGTATCCCTTGCCCGACCAGCAGAGCGGCGAAAAATTCGCCGCCTTCACTTATCTGCACAACGACGCCCAAAACCCAATCTGCGGCACAGCGCACAACGTCGTCTCGCCTGAAATGCTCTACATCAGCGGTAGTAGCGGTGCGCAGTTCGATCAGCGTGCGCAACACCTGCGCCAGGCTGACGACGTTGTATCAGCTGTCACGTGTGCCGCCGAAAGGCTCGTCGCAAAGTAGCGCCTGGTCTGCTCCGAGGTGAACTCTTGAATTTCCAACCGCAGCTAGCTGTTCGCGACCACAGGTGATCTGATTATCACTAGTCCTCCTGGAACGGGTGCTCTGCATTTCGGTGCTGTCGACGACTTGGTAGACACCGACATCTCGGGCGATGTGGATACCCACAAACACCCAGGAGCAGCCTCGCGGCGCCTATATCAAACCACGCCGCACGCGGATCTCGCCCTCATAAGCCGAAGGTTCCGTTGTTGCTTGTAATTGCATTTCGCGCGACCCGTACCAGACCAATGACCCTGCGCCAGCAACTTGTCGCCGACCGCGTGACGAATCTAGTCACCTCCATTGGCATTCCAGAGGATCAAGCATTCGAGCGTTTCATTCACTCCCTTGTGACGGGGCAAAGCGTGCACTCGCTTGATCCGGCCGACTGGGTCGATGGAGCTCAAGACAAGCAGATTGACCTCATCTCGATTGAAGAGGATGACGCTGATGCCGAGGTTTTTATAATCTCAGCAAAGTTCACTGACGGCTTCTCATCCAACGCGATCATATTGATGCGCAACGGACTTCAATGGGTCTTCAACCGCCCGCGAGCTGAGGTCGCGACGATCTCCAACGAAGCCTTTCGCGACAAGATCTTAGAAGTTCGCTCGGTCTTGTCCGGCATTGGGCCGTCGAATATCCGGGTGCGTTGCTATTTTGCGACAAACGGGCTGACCTCAGGCCTCTCTGATGAATACCAGCAGGAGGTCAGGGCCATCAAGGCGGAATACGATAATGGCACGTTTGCAGAATTCTCCTTCGAGACTTTAGGCGCCGATGAACTGGTCGCCCTCATCAATCGAATGGAAAAACGCAACCGCTCGATCGACGCTGATGTTGCCATTCGATACGATGCAAACACACCTTCGCTGATCCGTTACCAGACGCAAGGGCTCAAAGGAATAATTTGCACGGCAACCGCCCGCGAAATTGCGAACCTTGTTATCGCAGATTCGAGTGGTGCGCTCTTTGATTCAAATATCCGCCGCTTCTTAGGAAAAGGTAAGTCAGTCAATGCCGACATTCTAAAAACCGCGACAGATGCGGCATCGAGCTACCTATTCTGGTTCCTTAACAACGGCGTAACAATCGTTTGTGACGGCTGTGATCCAGTTACCGACCCCGATAATCCCAAAGTAAAAATCAAGAACCTCCAGATCGTAAACGGATGCCAGACGGCTACCGCACTGGCGCACGCTGAGCGCGACGGAGTGTTGCGACCCGATACAAGGGTTCTTTTGAAGATATTTGAGACGACCGACACGACGCTGTCGTCTCGAATCGTTCTGACTACGAACAATCAGAATCGAATTAGCACTCGCGATTTAAAGGCAAACGACGCAGTGCAGGTCGACATGCAGCGCGGTTTCGAACGCTATAGTTTACTGTACGAACACAAGGTCAACCAGTACGCGACAGCTACGCTTTCACCAGGCCAACGAATAATTTCGAACGAAGATGTTGGACAAGCGTTCCTAGCGATTGCGTTAAAGAAGCCCGGAGATGCGCGTCGAAGGAAGTACAAGGTATGGACCGACAATTACAGCCAGATTTTCAGTGGAAGCGGTGTAGAGCCTCATGTCATTTGTCTTCTTATTTACCAAGCCGCCAACGCTTGGGCGAGGACTGCTCGTCGGGCAGCGGGAATTACCGAACTGCGTCGGAAACTGATCAATAACGCTCTGTTACACATCGCCCGAATCACTTCTTTCTTATGGCGCGGTTCAGATTCATTTGCGCAATCGGTTGCCGAACTCCAAGTGCAAATAGCTACCTTGCAAGCTACGCCCAATGCGTTGAATCCACATCTCGATGAGGCCCTCAATCGACTTGACGCCCTAATCACTGCCAATCCAGATTTTGCGAATGATGTTGACGGTGCGCTCAAGTCGGCGCTCCTAGAAACCGCAATCACTCGTTCACTTCACCCGTCGGCCGCCGCAGCCGCTGTCCCCGCGGCTCCGGCAAGTGCGCCGACCAATGTACCATAGATTGGCGTGACAAGAACCGATCGACCTTCGCGGAAATTTGTAGCGGCGCACAAATAATCCCGGTCGACCCACGACCATGCTATCAGCTACGA
>JAFASN010000015.1 GCA_019244415.1 Verrucomicrobiota bacterium
AGAAGTTGAACAGGTCAAAAAGGTCGCTAATAGCCGGCCTGTTCGTTGGAACGTATTTGCTGACCGTCAGGTCATACCTGGGGTTTGGCAGATTATCGCGGCTCCGCTCAGAGATCATCGGCAAGCCCCAGTTGCGCTCGATGAACTTCAGAATGGATACATGGTCTGAATAGTTATGCGAGATATGGCCCGGCTTGGTGTACGGCGAGACTACAACTAGATGAATACGTGTGCCATCGCCGAAGAAGTCGAGCGCCTGCACATACCCAGAGTCATAATAGCCCCGCCTTCGTCCACCGTGACAAAGAATCTATACAATGATTCGTCTGCGCATATAAAGAAAAAGCCGCGCGGCGTCGACACCGCGCGGCCTTTCTCACGTAACGCGAAAATCATCAGCCGTTCGCCTTTTGCCTTAAAAAACGACCTGCATGCGCAGCAGCACTTCGTCGAATTGATCAGTCCCGACCGTCGGGTGAGCCTGACGGTAATCCGACCAGGTATGCACGTAATCCGCCATCACTTTTAGATAATCGGCGTGAATATACCAATTGAGACCGCCGGTGATCGACTCAATGCCGTCGCTGCCCACCTGCCCGGGATTGAGATGCTCCCACTTCACAACCGCCTGCAGTTTCTTTGGCCAAATGAAATAACTGCCCTGTACGTATTCGCCGTCGGGTTTGAAACTGTGGAAAGCACCGTCGCGCGAGCGTACGTTCTCCTCCAGATATTCACCGATTAAATCAAATGGCCCCAGCCTGAACCAGGCATCGGCGCTGTAGGCATGCCGTTCATCGGGTCCGGGTAGATTGTAGGAAGCCAGTGAACCGTCGGAGTTGACCTTTAGGTTCAACGCAGGGGAAATGTTGGTGCCGGTTTCATCGCGGCTAAAGAGGTAATCGCCCCCAAATTTCACGAATGACTCCATGCCCATGAGATTCCCCTTCCAGGGCTGAAGCTCGAGGCGGGTAACATACATGAATTCGTTGTTGTCGTTGGTGTTAACATTGCGCCCGTTGCCGTTGAATGCCCCGGCATAGTACGTCATGAAGTCTTTCTCATCCGGGAGTACATCGGTGAAGGGTTTGCCCCAGATCATCGCTCCGATCTGCCGCTCGGGCGTGAGAGCGCCCGTGGGCAGGCTGCGTTCAATGGTATAAATCTGCGTGTCAGGCGTGAGCTGCTCCAGGCCAAACGGCGCTTTCCATTGGCCAACCCTCAGGTTGGCTTCAGGCACTCCGTGCCAGTTGATGTAAATGTCGGTGCCGGAAAACTCCGTCCGGGTCGAGTTGCTTACCGTGGTGGTGGCGCCGGTCTTCAGGTTCACGCTCTTGAGTGCAGTGATCGCCGAATCGCTTTGCTCAAAATCTCCTTCTATCTTGAAATCGAACTGCTCGGCGAACTCCCCCGTCAAAGTAATGCGGGCACGGCGCAGACGGATACGGTCTTTCAGCGCGCTTAAGCCAAAGCGTCCTTCAAAGGCGGAAACATCGCCATCTTCAAAGTTGGCCTGAATGAAACCGCCCAGCGTGAGCTTGTACTCAGGGCCCGCTGGATGCACATCGACCGGCGGCGGCGTAGGCGCGGTAAAAACGGCTTTGTTGCCATTTCCTGCAACCGCTTTGGCTTCCGGCTGGCTAAGCATCGGCGCAAACGGTTCGTTCCGTTGCCGCAGATCATTAACCTCCTGCTCCAGTTGCGCGTTGCGCTGCTGCAATTGGCGCACTGATTGTTCCAGTTTTTTCAATCGCTCGGCTTCTGATTGGTCGGGCGGGTCGGCTGCGTGCAATACCGATATGGCGCAAGAAAAGAGTGCTGCGAACGGAATGAAGGAAGTAGGTGATAACAAGTGTGCAAGTTTAGACATATAGGTTTCTCGATTTGGTTAGGCGCCGCATTGCCTGCGACGGCGGAGAACCTAACTGCCCTCTGTTACAGCCAAATGGCGACTGTGTTACAATTAGGTGAATTCAGCGATTAGAGGGCTTGGCTACCGAGTATCATTCTTCGCGAAGACGGTATCCGAACCCTCGCACCGTCTCTATCGCAGCGCCTGCTTTGCCAAGCTTTTCGCGCAGTCGGCGAACATGTGTATCTACCGTGCGAGTATCGATAGCTGATTCATAGCCCCAGACATCCGTCAGCAATTTATCACGATTCTGAGTGCGGCCGCGGCGCTGCATAAGTGCATGCAAAAGTTTGAACTCTAGCATTGTGAGGTGAACAGGCCTACCGCTCACCTCGACGCGGTGTCGCGCCGCATCTATCGTAAGCGGACCTGCTACGAAGGATTGGCCTTCATCCGGAGTGTCGGCGCGCCGGAGTATGGCTTTTGTTCGCAGCACAAGCTCGCGCGGAGAGAAGGGTTTTGTGACGTAATCGTCCGCTCCAAGTTCGAAACCTACGATGCGATCAACTTCTTCGGCTTTCGCTGTCAGCATTAGCACGAGAATATCCCGTGTGAGGGAATCAGCTTTGAGAGCTCTGCAGATTTCCAAGCCGGACATTCGGGGCAACATCAGATCGAGGATGATAATCTTCGGCATCTCCTCCCGGGCCTTACGTAAGCCAGCCGCGCCGTCATTCGCGCTGCTCACGGCAAAGCCGCCGCCGCGAGCAAAGGCGCGCTTCAGCATTTCGACTACGTCCGGTTCATCTTCGATAATCAGGACTTTGGTGTCTTCCACGGCAAAATATCGCGTTTAGAGCAGGCCGTTCGTTGTCTCATTTGGCGCGGCGCTTTCGCTAGTCGCAGAGAAACTGAACGGTATTTGTTACAGTTGCCATGATGGATTCGTGACAATCACGTGAACTTCGTCACGCCTCTGGAATGCTCCACCGGCAGTGAAAGCGCTACGGTCGTGCCTTTTCCAAGATCGCTTTCCGCGTGCACATCACCGCCGTGCAATTGGGCGATATGCTTAACGATGGACAAGCCTAAGCCAGTGCTGCCCAAATCTCGGCTGCGTGCTTTGTCGACACGATAGAACCTCTCGAAAATGCGCGGTAAATCGGCGGGCGGAATTCCAGGGCCTTCATCGCGGACGGAGAGCACAATGCGGTCGCCGCGGATCTCCGCACCGAGAACAATCTCGCCCGCGACTGGCGAATAATTGGTCGCGTTGTCGAGCAAGTTATGCAGGACCTGTTCGAGACGGAACTCGTCCCCCGCGAAATGGGGAAGGTTTGAGGCCGTCTGTACTCTCAGCAACAGGCGTTTCTGCTGGATTCGATCACTCCAATCGCGAGCAACTCGCCGTAGAAATGCGTCCACGTCGATCGGTTTCAGCTCCAGTCTCGTTTCGCTCGATTCCAAGCGCGACAGAGTGAGCAAATCTTGCAGCAAGCGGATGAGCCGATTGGCGTGGCGTTGCATGACCGCATAAATGTATCTTCTCTCTTCGTCGCTAAGCTCCTCGTCATCGATCAACGTTTCGAGGTTGCCGCGGAAGATTGAGAGGGGCGTTCTCAGTTCGTGTGAAAGATTGGCGACGAAATCGCGACGGATACGGTCGGTTTGTTTCAGCTCGGTAATATCGTGGAGAATGGCGATGGCGCCGGTCAACGCGCCACGATTGTCTTGCATGGGCACAGCCGAGAGGGCGAACGTCTTATCATCTCTCGTTATATCGAGGCTAGACACGGCTCCTTCGCGCAGGGTCTTTTGAACAGCCTCGGCGATGTCGGCATCGCGGAGCGCATCGAGCAATGTGGCGCCTGCGGGTATTTCGCGGCCGGCGAACAGCTGCTCGAAAACGGAATTGGAGAAACGCACGCGCTGCTCCGCATCGACGACCACAACAGCGTCTCGCAGAGCAGCGAAAATACCGCGAATTTCAACGCGCGCTTCGCCGAGGTCGCGTTGGAGTGTTCGCTCACGCGTGAGCATGTCTTCGAGTGCAACGCCGATACGCCAGGCGTGCGGATTGCCGCTAACGAGAAAAGTCGCAGGCTGCTCGCCCCGCGCGATATGCACGACGAGGCGGTGAAGCTCGCGCCAGGGCAACACCCATTTGCCGCGGACGTACAACACGGCTGCCAGCACGAGCAGCGCGGCTGCGATGCACCACCACATCACGTCCGGAGCCGGTATTCGAAGTCGCCCGCGGTGTCAATTCTCATGCTAGTCCCCGGCGGAAATTCCGCGTGTGTTGTGCGACCCGGGGGCTGAACATCGAACAGCTAAAAACGCTTCGGTCCCACAACGACAATCGCGCGCCGTGCTCGACACGCAATTGCTGTTTTCTGGCCCAGCGCTTTTTGGTGTCTTTTGCGCGCGAGCCACGTTGCGAAGCCGGTTGATCGACGAATAAGTGATTTAATAACCACGCCTCTTCGAGACTGTCTTCTGAAGCTTGAATGGTGGACGCGATGTCGCGACTCGATCTGCGGATTTCTCGCGTTCGCCGACCAATGTGTGTCAGAGATTACGCGGATCGGCTATTCGCGGCCCGCGCGTGCGCATGCGCTCGGACGGTACTACGACTGTCGGCGCCGCAGGCGACTGTTGAGTCGCTGGCAGTAATTCGGTCGAAGGCGCGGAAGCCGCAGCTTGCAGTGTTTGCGGCCTGACAACCGCGTTGCGCCTCTCTCCGCGTCGTTTCGCGCGGCGTCTTGGTGTCGTTGCGCCATCCACTTCAGCGAGAAATCGACCGATTGTGTCGATGCTCACGCATACGTCGATTGTTGCGAGGATTTCGCGGATCAGCCGCAGTGATGCGCCTTTTTGCCTTAGCTCAACGATGCTGTCTGTAAACGGAGTCAATCTCGCGTAACGCGTCGGCGTCGGTGGCGTAAACGCATCGACGACTTGTTGTAAACGCTGCTTCCGCGCAGCGATGTCCAGCAGATCGCTCACGAGTTTCGCTGGGGTTCAGCAGCGCGGAAATTTTCGTTAGGTCGCCTAAGGGGTGAGGCGTCCATACATAAAAAGCGCACGGTTCCTTCCGTGGGCAAACATCGTTGAGGTGCTTTTCGCATGCACCATCATTTGCAGCCTTAAACCGTACTCGGGCTCTGATATCGGAGCAAGCTCCGCGATTCCGAGTGATATGCGTCGGGCAGATGCTTTCACAAAAGACGCAAACCAACGTAAAGAACGCGAAGTCTTACTTTCAGGAACATCTCGCTACAGAGAATTACTACACCGAAGCCGAACGCGTACGGGGCGAGTGGATAGGAAATGCTGCACAGATGCTCGACTTGAGTGGAACTGTAGGGCTCGACGATTTCGTCGCTCTTTGTGAAAGCAAACATCCGCAAACTCGAAAACGTCTGACTCAGCGACTAAACCTGCGGAGAAGAGATAACGCGGGAACTGAAGCGGAAGGTGGCGCTGCAAACCGGCGAGTTTTCTTCGATTTCACATTTTCGCCGCCAAAGTCGGTTTCGATTGTCGCGTTGGTCAAAGGAGACGAGCGAATCGTGCAGGCACATCACCAGGCGGCAGAGGTCGCGGTCAGAGAACTCGAACAGTTCGCAGGGACGCGCATTCGTCAGGACGGCAACAATTCTGATCGGGCAACCGGAAATATGATCGCGGCGTTGTTTCAGCACGATACCTCTCGCGCACTCGACCCGCATCTGCACACTCACTGCATCATTTTCAACGCGACCCATGATAACACGGAGAAGCGATGGAAGGCGTTGCAGAATGCCGAAATGCTTGCGGCGCAAAAGTACGTCGAAAATGTCTATTACCATGAGCTCGCCCGCGTAATACAGCAGCTTGGCTACGCGACTGAGAACTCGAGCCGCGGCGATTTCCGGATCGTTGGAGTCAGTTCAGAATTGTGCAACAAATTCTCGAAGCGCCACCGGCAAATTGACGAACAAACGCGCGAATTTCTGGCGCGAAATCCGCGGAAAACGTTCGGCAATGTGAATGAAATTCGCGAGCTTCTGGCGCATAAACTTCGCTCGCGGAAGGAACATGATGTCGCGCCAGAGCGGTTAAGAGCGCTCTGGAACGGCCAGCTCTCAAATGAGGAGAGGACAGCACTGGAGACGCTCGGACTTGCGCAGATTCCAAGCCGACTGATCACCATTGAAGCGGCAGTTTCCTGGGCCGAGGAGCATCTGTTCGAGCGGAGATCTGTCGTGCACGAGCAAGAGATCTGGCGGCACGCCCTTGAGTTCGCCCGCGGGTCGGGTTTGACGATTCAGGAGCTGAAGCGCGAGACCGCTTCACGCGATTACGTGCGCCAAACAGACGGTAAACTGACGCGTAAAGATGTCCTTGGTCGAGAGTGGCAGATCGTCAAGACGGCTATGGAGGGAATGGGTCAGTTTGAGGCTTTCTCGAACTCGTCATCGGTGTGTGACGATCTCGCTGCAGATCAACAGAAAGCGTTGACGCAAATCCTGGCATCGCGTGATCTCGTGACTCTTTTTCGCGGCAGCGCCGGGACAGGCAAGAGCCATGTCCTGCGAACCTTGCAAGCAACCCTGGCGGCGGACGGCCGAACCACCGTGCTACTCGCACCACAAAGGCAGCAGGTTATCGACCTGGAGCAGAATGGATTGAGCAATGGGAAAACAGTTGCTGAATTCCTGCAAAGGCGAACCATGCCTCAAGGAGCGGTAATTATCGTCGATGAGGCTGGACAAGTCGGCGCGCGACAGCTGTTGTCGCTGCTCCAGAGGGCAAAAGCGTCCGAGGGGCGCGTGATTCTTTCAGGCGACACGCGACAACACGGGCCGGTGGAAGCTTCGGACGCGCTGCGGGCAATTGAACGCTATTCGGGGCTGCGACCAGCCGAGCTAAATTCGGTCCGCCGACAAGATCCGAAACGCGCGAAAACAAAAGACGAACGCAAGCGAATTCAAGCTTATCAGCACGCCGTCAGAGCGGCTGCCAATGGCGATACTGCAACGTCGTTCGCCACGTTGGACAAGATAGGTGCCGTTGTCGAAAGCAACACGCGAGCAATCAACGAAGAGCTGCTCAGGAGCTACCTTGCGCTTTCAGCTCAAGGCCAATCTGTTCTTGCAGTCTCGCAAACGCGGACGGAAGTCCGCGCGTTGAACGAATCGATTCGAGCTGGACTAAAACGCCAAGGCCGCATCGCAAGCGAGGAGCACGCGGTGACGGCTCTGGAGCCGGTCGATCTAACTAATGCAGAAAAGCTCGACCGGAGGTTTTATCCTGACGACCACACGATCGTAATCAGTCGGCGAGTTGCAGGTTGTGAACGCGGCACTCAGGGCCGCGTGCTCCTGGCTAACGAGCGCGAGGTCATTTTCGAGGCCGGCGGTAAAATTCGCGCAATCAAATCGAGGCACGTCAAATATTTCGCGATCTGCCGGCCGCAGCCGCTACAGCTTAGCTCAGGTGACCGGTTGCGACTTAGAGCCAATGCGAAGGCTAAAGATGGAGAGTCGCTCGCGAATGGTGAAGTAGTAACAGTTCACATGATTCGCGGTTCAGGAGAAATCGTTCTCGCGGACGGGCGGATTTTGCCGGCTGAGTACCGGCAATTCAGCCGCGGTTACGCCGTCACTTCCTACGGTTCGCAAGGCAAGACTGTTGATCACGTTTTGTTGCGCGATTCAGCGGTTCGCGCTGCGACCAACGCGCAACAATGGTACGTGAGCATCTCGCGCGGCAGACGTAGCGTGCGCATTTTCACGCCTGATAAGGCAGCGCTGCGAGCACACATCCTGGGCACCGGGAGCCGACCGCTTGCTCTTACCTTGAGAGAAAAACGAGTGCAGCAGATCGCCATAGATCGCGGACTTCTCCGCAAACTGAGAAGAGGCCGCGCATTTGGGCGGGCCTTGTGCCTGCTCCCGCCTCAAACAAGCAACATCGCTCAGACGCGACGCCCGCAGATTGCGACATGAGCTTGCACGTAATTTTCAAAATAAAACCGGCGCCGGAAATGGAGCCGCTTGCTGGCGACGACTTCCGAATCCGACATGCTTGCGAAAGCGCCGCAATGCCGCTAGAGGCCATTAATAACTGAGCGAAAGCTCCAAGGTCGGAGCCAAGTACATCTGTGGTTCATACCAAACTTATCGTCATGGACGCACCCGCGGTAACACAAGTCACATCTGAGAAGGAGCGACTCGCCTACTCAATTCAAGAAGCTGCGGATTTATTGGGCGTGAACTACTTTAGCGTTTATCGGTTGATTCAGCGCCGAAAGCTGCGCGCTTGTCGTGCACTTCGGGGGAAACTGCTCGTTCCACGAACAGAGCTTCTGCGGCTTCTCAGCCGATAACCGAACTTACTTAAACGCCGACAGCAAAGCTTACTCGCTGTGCCTGCATCCGGCTGTGCTCCCGTCGGAGATGCCCGTATGTCTTCATGCACAAAGCGCCGCCATCCTTATGCCCAAGCCAGCGTGAGACGGTTGGTATATCGACCCCGCTTTCGATGCAAATTGTCGCGAAGAGATGACGCAGATCATGATGTGTGATGCGCCGCATCCCGATCTTCGCAGCTGCGTGTGTCATGCTCTTTTCACATTCGAAGACTCGCATGATTGTTGCACTTGGAGGCTCATCATGCCGTTCAGTTCGCACTTCCGTAAGCATTCGCTCCAATTCAGGAATCATTGGCACAAAGCGTGTCTCTCCGTTCTTCGTCGCCGTCACGGGATCTCCGCGCACATGCAGCTCGGCCGTCACAAAGTTAGCGTCAGCCCAAGTGACAAACCTTGCCTCGCCAATCCGAACGCCACTATAGGCGAGGAATCGCACCAGGTTTGCACAGTCTTTCGATTGACCTCCGCCGGCCGTGCGGATCACCTCGACGAACCTGAGGAATTCTTCACGTGACGGGAGCTGCAATCGTTTCTGCTGGATCTTGGCCCGTCGCAAGCTGGCCGCTGGATTGCTGAACCGCGCGCCACTTGCGATCGCTTCATCGAACACTGCGCGCAATGTCCCTATGCTGTTGTTAATCACCGTGGGCGCATATTGCTGCTGATATCGCACTAGCCAATTCTCGCAGTCACGTTCACTGATCTTCCGCACATCAGTATCGAACAGCGCTGGCCAGGAGCGACGAATGAAGTCAATCATCATTGACCGATAGTCTTTCGAGCGCGGCTTCAACGAAATGCTGGCGCGAACTTTGCGCAAATAAACATCCGCCGCGTTGGCGAACGTCATTTTGCCGTCAGCAAAAGCAGCCGCCGACTCGAAGTGTGTCCGATAATCGCGAACAGTGTCACTCAGCCGTTGCTTAGCGACGGAAAAAGCACTCGTCCTCAAACTCTTCCACACGAGTTTGCCACCAACCCGGAATCGAGCGTAATACGTGCCCGAGGGTTGATAACGGACAAGGTTTTGAACGGCCGTAGTCTCCCAATGTTTATCGTCACTTTCGCTCACAACGTGCCCCGCGATTTCACACACGTGATGTTGCGGAATGCGGGCGACGGACGGGCTCTAACGCGAGAGCGATGTGCGCCGTTGCCGATGTTCGCTGAAAGGAGGCTTCGGTGTGCCGTTCTTAGAGGCGCAAATCGCCGTATAGAAATGCCGTATAGAAAGCGGCTCGCGCAGATTTGATAAACAGTTATTTTCCCTCGTAAATGCCGACGTAGCTCAGCTGGTAGAGCAGCTGATTCGTAATCAGCAGGTCACGGGTTCGAATCCCGTCGTCGGCTCGCTTGATTTTACCGGCGTGGTGGAGGGTTGCCCGCGCAGGCGCAGAGCATACCGTCGAATTTTCTTGACTCGTTTGGCGGCGATTTGTCGCATTCATGAGTGACGATAGCCGGACGCACCCTGCGGGCCGGCGGCGTCATTCAATCCCGCGTCTATGAAGAGAATACTTGTTGGAGGCGGAGCAGCGCTCCTGCTTATCGGTCTGATCCTGCTCGCGATCGGTGCGACGAAAGGAGGTGGTCAACCGGGGAAACTCGTCTGGAGTACGCCCGATGTGAAGAGCGCGCTGATGACCGTTGCCTACAAGGCATACGGCAATCGCAAGGTGGAAAACGGTCGCCTTTACCTCTCGAAAATCACCTTCAAGAACGAAGGCGAGCAGCCGATCCAGGATTTCTCCATCTCCTACAAATTGGAAGGGTACGTGCCGTGGACAGAGCCGGAAATAATTCACGCGGTGCCGCCCGGCTTTTCATTCGTGAAATTGTTTTATCCCCGGCTGCCGGCCGAGGTCTCGAAGCTGCGGACGGCCACGAACACTACGCTCTACACAAAAGTACATTGGAAAGAAAACGGCCGCGACCGCGAAGAAGATTTGTCGCACGACGTGCTGCTGCGGGCCGTCAACGAAATAAGTTACTCCGACCTGCCGCAGAGTGAGATTCAGTCGTGGCAGGATGCGTTCAACGCCTCGATGTTCTCCGTGGCGATGGTGACGCCGAACGATCCGGTGGTCGATCTTTACGCATCAGAGATCACCAAAGCAGCCGGGGGAACGACGGCGGGAATCGAAGGCGGGGGCAAGGAAGTCTATCGCCTTTGTAAGACAGCGTACGATTACATGTGCCGCACCGGGCTGCGTTACACCGGCGACTCAGGGGTGCCCGCGAATTTCGATAACATCGCCACTCTGGTGCAGACGGTGCGTTTACCGCGCGATGTCATCATCAACAACAACGGCCTTTGCATCGAGCTGGCGCTGCTTTGGTCATCGCTGCTTGAGCACCTGGGCGTGAAAGCCGCATTAGTGTACCGGCCCGGTCACGCTTACGTGATCGCCTATGCACCGAATGTAAACATGCCGTTAAGCGACGGGCTTCCCATCGAGTGTACGGCCATCACGCCGCGCGCGGTGGGAAAAGAGCAGCCCGTTTCGTTCGATGAAGCGGTGAAGATGTCGAGCGAGGACCTCGAGCGCTTCTACAAGCAGGGCACTCTCATGATTATGCCCGTGGACCAGTATCAGCAGATGGGGTTCACCGCGCCGGAACTCCCAGACGTCGATATTCCCAAGCTCAGCGAGATGCTTTCCAAGCGCCTCGGTCCTGATAACGGCCAGCAACCTTCCTACGCGCTTAACCGCGCGCCCAATCAGAATGGCAGTGAAGCGCCTGCCGGCGAGGGTTCAAGCTGGGAGCACCCGCAGGGGTACGTCTCCGTATCCCTTCCTGCCAGCTTCACTTCCGTGCGCCCGGCGGTGAACCCGGGCAACGTTCTGCTGTTAGTCGCCGGCGATCCAAGTACAAGCGTGGAATGCGATGTCATGCAGGTAAACGGCACGCAGGATCCCAAGCGCGCGTTTGAGTACATCATTAGCAGTTTCAAGAAAGTCGGCGTGCACATAAAAGTCGACGGAAGTGCTGGGCAGGGAGAGGATGGCCGGTTTGCTTTTTACGGTAGAACCACCAGCCGGAATGCGAACAATCGCTGGGTATGTGCCGGTAAGGCAATTCCGGACGGCGTCGTTTTCGCCGCGGTGGGCGCCAGTGCACGCGCCTGGCAGTCACAATCAGGCACCGTCGAAGCCGTGTTCAAAGGGATCCAGTTCAAATAAATGCCCAGCCTTATGACCACCAAAACTTCCAGCTACCTCAGCAGCTTCCTGGCAGCCCTGGCGCTCGCCGCCACCGCAGTGCAGTGTCACGCGCAAATATCGCCCAAAAGTTCCGATCTTACCGAAGAGATCGAGCCGGATGGATCAATCGATCTCACCGTGCAAATGTCTTTCGACGCAAAGTCCTGGAACGCATGGCGGGCCGCGGTGGGCGATGATCCGGCGCGGTTGCGGGCGATGTTCCAGCATCAATTTGCCGCTTATACGCTGGAGAACTTCAAGCTCGAGCGCGACGATGTGAATCGCACGGCGAAGCTCACCATGCATAGTCCCACTGGGCTCGAGTTGCGCAGCGACGGCATGTTCCACGGCGCGGTGGAACCGTACTTTCATCTGATCAACAACGCCGGGCGCGTCTGGTACTTCAGCGGCAATAATCCCAACGCGGCAGACGCATTGACCAACGTGAAGGTAATGCTGCCGGGAAACTCGAGTAACGCGACGTTGCTGAACGCGGGCACCAATGATCAGGCGCTGGCCTTCTCCCTGGCAATGTCACCGCCGCGTTCCCGCGTGCCGTTGATTGCTGGAATCGCCTTAACTGCCCTCGGCATTGTGCTGCTGATCATCGGCCTCATCGCTGGAAAAAGGCGCGGCGACGCGCTCGCCGTTAGTTCCTCACCCCTCGCGACGGACTCTGGCTCTCCTCCGAAGTTGACGCAGTAGCGCTACGCTGCCGCGAAGGGTGCATGTCTGGAATGTCTGTGGTAGTACTTACCCGCCCTGCACGGGCGGCATGATCGCGATTGTCTCGCCATCGCGTAACGCGTACTCGAGCTGCACGAACTCGACGCCGACGCCGAACAGCATGCTCCTTTCGAAGTCACGGAGTCGCGGGTACTCGCTCAATAATTTCCTAACGAGATCAAGTACACGTGCGCCCGCCGGCAGTTCAATCTGCACAGCCGGAGCGCCGACGATTTCGCGCAGGCGCGAGTAGAATTCCGCCCGTACTTTCATTGCCGCAGCAAATCCTTCCGCAGCACGCCGATGCACGGCAAATTGCGATACTGCTCCATATAATCGAGCCCGTAGCCTACTACGAACTCGTCCGCAATATCGAAGGCGACGTAATCTGGCTCGACCGCGCGTGCGCGCGTCTTCAACTTTCGCAGCAGCACGCAAACGCGAATGCTGCGCGGATTTGCCGTGTGCAATTTATCTCGAACGGCGTTGATGGTGAGCCCGCTGTCGAGAATGTCATCGAGCAGAAGAATGTGACGGCCGGCAACATCCGGCGGTGAGATTTGGCGAAAAATCATATCGCCGCTCGTCTGCCAACGCCCGTGATAACTGGCCACGCTGAGGCAGTCGAGCTTAAGCGGCAGCGGAATTCGCCGGAGCAGATCAGCCGCAAAAATGAGGCTGCCGTTGAGGATGGCAATGACGGTCAACTCGCGATCACGGTAATCGCGCGTAATTTGCCCGGCCAGTTCATCGAGCCGCCGCAGAATGCTGGCTTGGTCAAACAGCACGCGGTCGAGATCGTCCTGCACGCAGAAAAATACGTCATTGCGAGAGAAGTCGAGCGCTGGTCGGAATGACAGAGAGCTGTAACGGCGCGAGTGTTCGAGGAATGTCGATTTTCAGCGAAAGACTCACAGTTTCTACGAGCGGCAAAGGCACCTACGAGATCACCGATGGCGTCGCCGCGATCGTGCGGAAGAGCAGCGTCAGCGTGGGAATCGTCACCGTCTTTGTGCAGCACACGAGTTGCAGCCTTGTTATCATGGAGAACGCCGCGCCGGCTGCGCGCCGCGATCTCGAGCGCTTCTTGGAGAGGCTCGTGCCCGAGAGCGGCGAATACGAACACGACGATGAAGGGGCCGACGACAGCACCTCGCACATCCGCATGGTACTCACGCGCACAAGCGAAACGATTCCGCTTGTGAACGGCGAAATGCAGCTCGGAACGTGGCAGGGAATTTTCCTTTTTGAACACCGGCGCGCGCCGCATCGTCGGCGGGTGTTAGTGACGGTGATGGGTGACTGATGTAGAGGCGGGTGTCCCCACCCGCTCCGGCCGCTGGGCTACCGACGGCCCGGCGGTCCGTGCCTACCGGTAAACGGCGTCCACCAGCCGCAGCGACTTTTCGTTAGGCAATAGCGTCTGCTCCATCTGGTTCATCACGTAGGCGAACGCAATGTTGTTCTCGGGATCGGCGAATGCCGTGCTGCCGCCGGCGCCGGGCTGGCCGAATGCTGCCGGCGAATCTCCAAAAATGTGGCGTTGTGAGTACGCGGAATTTTTCATGAAACCGGCGGAGAATGCGGTCGCTATCTCGAAGACGCGATCAATTCCATCAGTAATTGTGCTCGTGATTAGCGCGATTGTTGGCGGAGTGAAGAATCTGCGGCCATCGAGTTCGCCGCCGTTGGCGAGCATGGCGTAGAATTTTGCCAGCGCATGTGCACTGCCGATTCCGCCGAACGAGACGATGTCGAGCGCGCGGTTCTCGGGTTTGTTCATCGCGCTCACCGCATGCAATCCGCGCGGTGACGTAAACGTTTTGTGCTGGAGCGTTCCGCGCGTGGCAAGGTCACGATAGAACTGCGCCGGCTCAGGTGCGCGCCCAGCTTTTGCCGCGTAAATGGTGGCGCAACGTTCATTCAACTCCCGCGGTAAACCGATCCAAAAATCGAGCCGAAGCGGTTCAGCAAAAACGGAACGCCAGTACGCGGAGATGGATGCGCTGGTAATTCGCCGCGTCAGCTCGTCGATCAGAAAACCAAAGGTGCGCGCGTGATAACCGTGCGCCGTTCCAGGCGGCCAAAAGGGCGCCTGTTCTTGCAGCGATGCGATGACGGCTGCGTAATCGACGACGTCGGCGTTGTGGTCGAGCGCGCAGAGGCCGGCCGAATGCGAGAGGAGCTGCGCGATCGTGATCTCTCGCTTGCCGTTCTGCCCAAATTCAGGCCAGAACTCCGCGACGCGCCGCGCCGGCGCGATTTTGTTTTCCTGCATGGCGTGCAGCAGACAAGCGCTGCCGATTCCTTTCGTTGCCGACCAGACGAGTACGATTGTGTCATCGGTCCACGGCTGCTGACGATGAGCATCGCGAAATCCGCCGTGTAACCCGAGGAACGGCTCGCCGTTTTTCCAAATGGAAACCGCCGCGCCAAGCTCGCCTCGCTCCGCAAAATTTTCGCGAAATAGCAGCTCGATTTTTTCCCGCGAGATCACGCCGCACTCTGTGCAGCGAACACGCGTCCGCAATTACTCAGAGCTGACCGTGCAGCGGTTTCAGGTCGGGATCTTTTTTGGCCAGCTCGCGGAAGGAAGCATCCATCTCGAAGGAGATGCGCAGATGCACCTTGGCGTCTCTGAGATTGCCGAGAAGAACTTCGTAGCAACCCATGTTGTAGTAGTAGATCGGCTCCTTCAGCAGCGCGGTCGGCCCTTTAAGAAGAAGTTTTTTCGCTTCGGCGGTGCGGCCGATCTGGTGCAAACAAAAGCCGGCGTGCAAAAATCCCGCGCTCGCTTCCGGCGCAACGCGGCAGAGCTTGCGGCTGACGGTGAGCGCACGCGTCCACTGTTTTTTGCGCATGAGGTGGTGCAGGCGCAACTGGAGTACTTCAGGCCGGTGCTGGAATTCATCTTCGATCGCGTTCAACTCGGCGACCGATTCGCTCGACATGCCGAGCTCGGCATAACCGCAGGCGGCGCGCAGTCGTTGTTCGTAGCTCACAAAACGCTTCTAGCAGCCCGCTTGCCAAGCCGCGGACAGGATCGCGTCTGCGCGACGAGCGGAGAGCGTTAGCTACGCTTCCCGAGTGGCGGCCGTTCGCGCTGCGAAGCGGCTAGAGCAAGCGCTCGAGCTCCTCCAGGCGCCGTTCGAACAATCCGATTGTACTCTTAACCGGCTGCGGCGTACTCATGTCAACGCCCGCCGCTTTCAAGGTCTCGAGCGGGAACTTTGAACCGCCGGATTTGAGGAAGCCGAGATAGCTCTCGACCGCGCTAGGTTCGTCCCTAAGTACGCGTTGCGAAAGCGCGACGGCGGCAGATAACCCGGTCGCGTATTTGTAGACATAAAACGCGTTGTAGAAATGCGGGATGCGCAAGCACTCCAGCTCGAGCTGGGCGTCAATGGTCACAGCGTCGCCAAAGTACGCGTCGAGGAGCTTGCGGTACTCAAGCTTGAAGAGATCGAGGGTGAGGGCGTCGCCGCGTTCCTCGGTCGCGTGGATCACCTTCTCGAACTCGGCAAACATTGTTTGACGGAAAAGCGTGCCGCGAATGTCATCGATCTGGCGATTGATAATGTAGGCGCGCATCTTCGGATCAGCGGTCTGCTCGAGCAGAAAATGGGTGAGCAGCTCTTCGTTGAACGTGCTCGCGACTTCGGCGAGGAAGATCGGGTAATCGTAATCCTGGAAGCGCTGTCCTTTTTGCGCAAACCAGGTGTGCATCGAGTGCCCGGCTTCGTGCGCGAGGGTGTAAACGTCCGAAAAGACGTCCTCCTTGTAGTTCATGAGAATGTACGGTGGGGCGCTGTAGCTGCCGCTGGAAAAGGCGCCGCTGCGTTTACCTTTTGTCTCGTAACGATCGCACCACCGGCCGCGCAAGCCCTCGCGCAACGTTTGCACGTACTCATCGCCCAGGGGCGCGAGCGCCGCTGTCACTCGGTCGATCGCTTCATCGAATGAAATGCGTGTTTGGATCTCGGCGACCAGCGGAACGTAGGTATCGTAGGCGTGAAGCTCGTGCAGTCCGAGCACGCGCCGGCGCAGCTTGTAGTAGCGCAACAGTGCCGGAACGCCGCTGCGCACGGCGGTAATTAAGCCGTCGTAAACCTGAACCGGGACATCATCTTGGAACAGCGATGCCTCGAGCGCGCTTGGATAATTGCGGGCGCGCGCGCGGAAGACATCCGCTTTCACTGAATAGCTCAGCGCCGCCGCGAGGGTGAATTCGTGGTCCTGAAACTCGCGATAAAACTGGGTAAAGGCGCGCTCGCGCAGAGTACGATCGCGCTTCAACAAAAACGAGCTGTAAGTACTTTGTGTGAGCGGACGTTCATCTCCCTTCTCATCGCGCAGCAGACCGAACTTCATGTCCACGTTTGTCAGCTGCGAAAAGGCGTCATCGTAGCCGCTGAGCGCCGCCGCGCCGAGCGCGAGAAGTCGTTCCTCGTTTTCGGATAAAACGTGCGGCCGCATTCGACGCACCTTGTGCAGGCTCACGCGCCATTCCTCCAGCGCCGGATCGCGCAGGAGCTCTGACCAGCGCGCATCATCGATAGCCTGGATTTCCGGCACGAGGAACGCGGTGGCTTCGCCGATCTGCGTCAGCAAATTCTGGAGCTGGCCGATGCGCGTGAGGTACTCGTTATTGGCGCTGTCCTCGGCAAGCTGCAGCGAGGCGTAGTGATAAACGCGCTCGATTTTCTGGTCGAGCTCGCGCTCAAACTCGAGCAGCTGCGCCAGTGTTTGCGCCGATTCGCCGACGCGCCCTTTCCAGCGCGTGATTTGCGGATAGGTGCGTGTGATCCACGCCACGTCTTCCTGCCATTTATCTGCCCCGGCAAAAAGATGCGTCAGGTCCCATTTGTCTGAATCGGGAATTTCAGCGCGCGTTGGGGTTTTCGTCTCGTCCATTTTTAGCGAAATCCTTTCTGACCTTCCTTGTGCATGCGCGGACCTTTCACTTGCAGCGGCTCGGGTGCTTTGCGCGCCGGGACTTGCGGACAGCTATCGATCCAACGCACTCCGTCGCTCGCCGCCCAGTGCACGGCGTTGCGGAGGACGCGGCGGACATTCTTATCGTAGTAGATCGGGTAAACTTCGTGCCCGGGCCGGAAGTAAAAAATTTTGCCGTTCCCGCGTTTCCAAGTGCAGCCCGAGCGAAAAACTTCGCCGCCCTGGAACCATGAAATGAAGACAATCTCGTCAGGTGCGGGAATGGCAAAGGGTTCCCCGTACATTTCGGTGCTGGGAAGTTCAAAGTACGGGCCGACATTGCGCGCGATGGGGTGCGCCGGATTGCAAACCCAGAGCCGTTCTTTCTCCCCGGCTTCGCGCCAGGTAAGCGAACAGGTTGTGCCCATCAGGCGCTTGAACGGTTTCGAGTAATGGGCGGAGTGGAGTGCGATGAGCCCCATGCCTTCCCAGACCCGCGCGAGTACGCGCTCGACCACGCGATCGCGTACTTTGCCGTGCGCGGCGTGGCCCCACCACACGAGTACGTCCGTGTCATCGAGTACACGTCTCGTTAGCCCGTGCTGTGGCTGTTGCAGTGTGGCGGTGCGGACGTGCAATCCTGTCTTTTCGGCAATCGCTTCCGCAATCGTGTTGTGCATGCCCTGCGGATAGATGTGGCGCACGAGCTCGTTCGTTCGCTCGTGCACGTTCTCTCCCCAAACAGTGACGCGGATTTTGCGCGGCATCAGACAAAGGAAAACAATTTGAAAGCCAGAAAACCAGAAACATTAGCTTTCTTTTCTGGCTTTCTCGTTTTCAAATTCGCTCCTGATCTGCCGCATTGTGCGGTGACTCGCAATCCGCCGCATGGCTTTCGCCAGCAGTTCGCGGCCGGGCGAAATTTTGTGCCAGGGTGATGCGCCGCTCGGATGCGGAAGCGGAATGAGATCAAACGCGAAACCATCCCGGTTGATGACGAACTTGCGTCCGATGAGGGCGTCGAGTTTGTCGCAAACAATGAACTGCGCGATGGCCAGTTTGCCCACTGGAATGACGAGGCGCGGCCGCAGCAGCTCGAACTCGTCGTTCATCCAGGACGAGCAATTGTCGATCTCCGCCGTACTCGGGACGCGATCGCTGCCGCCGGGCGCTTTGCCCGGAAAACAGCGAATCACCGCGGCAAGATAAATGCGCTCGCGCATGGCCGGTTCATCCAGCCCGCACCATTGCTCAAACCAGCGGAACAGCGTTCGGCCGGCGGTGTGGGCGAACGGGCGCTTCAACGTCGGCTCGCGCACGCCCGGAGCCTGGCCGATGATCATGACGTCACTCACAATCGCCCGGCCCGATACCGGCGGCGGCACCACGCGCGGACACCGGCGGCATTGAACGAGCGCGGCAACGTGCGACTCGAGTTGGGTCTGTACTCGCCGCATCAACGGCGAAAGAGCGAGAAGATGAGGCTGAGTACGATGCTGATGACGAGGCAGGTGACGATGGGAAAATAAAATCCCGAGGCGCCGCGCTCGATTCGGATGTCACCGGGTAGTTTGCCCATCCAGTTTCCCAGGCCGAGGGAAAAGAGGAAGCCGATGGCAACGATGACGCAGCCGATAATGACGAGCAGTTTTCCGAGCTCCGGCATGGCGAAAGGTCGCATAACTTTCATCGCCGTCATCCCGAGCGCAGTCGAGGGATTCCCGTTGCAAACTTCAGCGGTAACATCCCGGGATTCCTCGGCTCCGCTTCGCTTCGCTCGGGATGACAGCAAGTCGATGCGCAGCTAAATTCCGCGGCCATGCCAGTGCAGTTCCGCGATTATTACGAGACGCTCGGTGTCTCCAAGACAGCGAGCGAGGATGAAATTCGCACCGCCTTTCGCAAGCTCGCCCGGAAGTACCATCCTGATGTGGCCAAGGACAAAAAGAGCGCGGAAGAGAAGTTCAAGCAGATCAACGAAGCGTATGAAGTACTGAGCGACCCGGAGAAACGTCGCAAGTACGATGAGCTCGGGGCGAATTGGAACCAGCCTGGCGGTGGATTTCAGCCGCCCCCGAACTGGCGCGGCGGGCAGCCGGGCGGCGGAGTTCAGTGGGCCGGTGGGGAAAACGGCGGGGTCGAGTTTGAGTTCGGCGGCACCGGGTTCAGCGATTTCTTCGAACAATTTTTCGGTGGCGGGCGCGGGCGTTCGGCCTTCGGCGGCTTTGGTCAGCGCACGGCGGCGGAACGCGGCCACGATGTGGAAGCGGACATCATGGTCACGCTGGAAGAAGCGCTCAATGGCTCGACGCGCCAGGTCTCGTTGCGGCGCGCAGGCTCGAAGAAAACGGAAACGTACCAGGTAAAAATTCCTCGCGGTGTACGTGAAGGCCAGCGTATCCGGCTGGCTGGCCAGGGCGAAGCAGGCGAGCGCGGCGGCAAAAGTGGCGATCTGTTTCTGCGTGTGCGGCTCGAGCGCCATCCCGATTTCCAGGTCGAAGGAAGCGATCTTGTGCACGAGGTGAAAATCGCGCCGTGGCAAGCCGTCCTCGGGGATCAGCTTGTCGTCCCGACGCTTGAAGGAAACGCGCGGCTGAAGTTGCCGCCCGGTACACAAGGTGGGCAGCGGTTTCGTTTGCGCGAGCGCGGGCTGCCGGGTGTTTCCGGCCAGCGCGGTGATCTTTACGTCGTGACGCAAATCCAATTGCCGAAGAAATTAACAGAACGTGAGCGCGAGCTTTGGCAGCAGCTCGCTCAATTGCATGGCAAAGTGTAGAGGCGCGTGTTCTCACGCGCACAGAGCAGCTAACATATTGGGGTGAGGACACCCGCCGCTACATCATTATGAAAATTTCACTCGGCAGCGATCACGCCGGTTTCAAGTTAAAGGAACGCGTGAAAGCGCTGCTCAAGGAACTCGGCCACGAACTAAAAGACGTCGGTACTTTCAGCGAAGAACCGGTGGATTATCCGCTGTTTATCCGGCCAGCGGCGGAACTGGTGGCCCGCGGCGACTGTGAGCGCGGTTTCGTTTTCGGCGGCTCGGGCAATGGCGAAGCGATGGTGGCGAACAAAGTACACGGAGTGCGTTGCGCGCTTTGCTGGAGCCTGGAAAGCGCGCGGCTCTCACGCCAACACAATAACGCCAACGTGCTCTCGATCGGCGAGCGGCTGATCGCGCCTGATCTCGCGCTCGAGATGGTGCGAATCTGGCTCCGCACAGAGTTCGAGGGCGGTCGCCACATTCGCCGCGTCGAAATGCTCGACGCGATGTAGCGCGCGCAATAGGACAAAAAGTACATGTCTGGGGTGAAAACTTCCGAATCAATGCTGGGCGATTTCCGCACCGATGCGCGGATGTTGCTGCTGGTCGCTTTTGCGCTGCCGCTCGGCATTATCAGCGCGCTCGTGGCCAAAGCGTTGCTCTGGCTGATCGCGGAGATCACCAACGTTGTCTTCTTCGGGCGTTTCTCCTCTCAAATGGAAACGCTGCAACACCATCACCTCGGTGCCTGGGTCATCCTCGTGCCCGTCATCGGCGGACTCATCATCGGCGTGATGGCGCGCTACGGTTCCGAAAAAATACGTGGCCACGGCATTCCTGAGGCGATCGAAGCGATTCTGCTCGGCGGCAGTTTGATCTCGCCCAAGGTTGCCATCCTCAAGCCAATTTCCTCCGCCATTTCCATCGGGACCGGCGGCCCGTTCGGCGCCGAAGGGCCTATCATCATGACTGGTGGCGCCTTCGGCTCGCTGCTTGCGCAGTTGTTTCACCTCACTGCGGCGGAACGCAAAACGCTGCTCGTCGCGGGCGCGGCCGGCGGCATGGCGGCCGTTTTTGCCACGCCTATCGCGGCCACGTTGCTCGCGGTCGAGCTGCTTCTTTTTGAATGGCGGCCGCGCAGTTTCGTGCCGGTGGTCGCAGCTTCCATGACGGCGTATCTCTGCCGGATACCGTTGCTCGGGCCGGCTCCGATCTTTCCCATCGCCCTTCACCATCAACTCGGCCTCTGGCCTGTCATCGCCGCCGGCGGCATCGGTATCATCGCCGGGCTCGGGTCGGGGTTGCTCACGCAAATCGTCTATTTCTTCGAGGACGCATTCGCGAAGCTGCCGTTGCACTGGATGTGGTGGCCGGCGATCGGCGCGGTTTTCGTCGGGATCGGCGGGTGGATTGATCCTCGGGTACTCGGTGTCGGTTATTATCTGATTCACGGCTTGCTGCGCAGCGAGATTATCGGGCCAGCATTGCTCGGCCTCGTTATCGGCAAGGCGCTGGTCTGGGCAATCGCGCTCGGTTCCGGCACCTCAGGTGGCGTACTCGCGCCCTTGCTCATCATCGGCGGCTCGCTCGGCGCGCTTATCGGGCAATGGCTGCCGTTCGGCGATATCGGCCTGTGGGCGATGATCGGCATGGCCGCGATGATGGGCGGCACCATGCGCTCGCCGCTCACCGGGATTTTTTTCCTGCTCGAGCTCACCCATGATTTGAATGCGCTGCCGCTCCTTCTCTGCGGTTCGGTCGCCGCGCTTGCCGTGACCGTCTTACTCCTGAAGCGCTCCATTCTCACGGAGAAACTTGCCCGCCGCGGCCAGCACATCGCCCGTGAGTACAGCGTCGATCTGTTTGAAATGATGCGCGTCTCTGATGTGATGGATCCCGATGTGCCGCTGATCCCCGCGAACACGCCGCTGCCGCGTTTTTCGGCCCGCATCGCAAGTGGCGATCCGCTGGTGTGCACGCGCCAGGGCACATTGTTGGGCAACGATCAGGGCGAGCTTGTGGGAATCATCACCCGCGGCGATGTCGTCCGTGCCTTCGATCATTCGCGCGATGAGTCACTCACCGTCGCCAACGCCGGCTCGACGAAGCTGATCGTGGCGTATCCAGATGAAACGTTGCACGACGCGATGGCAAGAATGTTGCACCACGATATCGGGCGTCTCCCCGTGGTAGAACGCGGCAATGAGAAGAAAGCTGTCGGCTATCTCGGTCGTGCCAGCATTCTCGTCGCCCGGCAGCGGTACCATCGCGAAGAGGAATTTCGCTCGCGCGGCTTTGCCCGGCATCATCCGGCGGAAGTTTCGGCGTAATCAGCCGAGACGGTCGGCGCAAACTGCCACTAAAAAGAGGGCGCTGACGAACGCGTTGCTCTGGAAAAACGCGCGATTAATGGCGGCGAGATCAAGCCGCTGTGCGCTGCGATGCTCGTAGGCAAGCGCCAGCGCGACCGGAACGATGAGTACGAAGTAGATGGCGCCAAGATTCGCCACCAGGCCAAAGATCATGAGCAACATAAACATGGCAAAGTGCAGCCATTGCGCGAGACGAAGGCTCGCCGGGATGCCAAGATGCACCACGAGCGAGCGCAATCCTTCCCGCTGGTCGAACTCAAAGTCCTGCGTCGCGTAGATCAGGTCGAACCCTGCCACCCAGCAGATCACCGCGAGCGCGAGAAGAACTGGCGGGAGCGAAATTGCATTCGTTTGAGCTACCCAGGCAGCGACCGGCGCGATGGCGAGCGCAACTCCGAGAAAGAAATGGGTGGCAGCGGTCCATCGTTTGGTCAGCGAGTACAAGAAAACGAAGACAAGGGCGACCGGCGAAAGTACGAGCGTCAGCCGGTTGATCATGGCCGCGCCGGCCAGAAACAATGCGCTGCTTACAACAAGTGCGGTGAGTACCGCGCGTTTGTCCGCGAGCAGGTGCCGCCCTTGCGTGCGCGGATTGCGCTGGTCGATTTCCCAGTCAACAAAACGGTTGAACAGCATCGCCGCGGTGCGCGCCGCGACCATGCAGAAAAGTACAAGCAGCAACACACGCGGCGGTGGCCAGCCGTTCGCCGCCACCACCAGCGAGGCAAGCGCAAACGGCAGCGCGAAAATCGTGTGCGAAAAGCGGATCAACCGCAGAAAACGGGTAACCGCGTGCCCCTCCCTTTCAGTGGCGAACGGTTGCGCGGCGTTCGCGCTCACGCGCAGTTCTCCAGTAACGTACGCAGTCGCTCGTTCGCCCGCGCGGTGATCGGTTCGCCGTGGGCGAAAAACATGCGGGTAAACGGCAGTTCCAACAAACGGCGCAACGAGCGGATCATGCGTTTTTGGCTGGTGCAGTACTTTGCGGGCAGAAGGTCGAATCCGTGCGCCCCGAAGTTGATGAGTGCGTCCCCGATGATGACGCTGCCTCCTTCTCGCGCATCGTGCAACGCGAACTCACCTGGCGCTGCGCCTTCGATTTTGATGGCAGTGATCTCGAATAACTCGAAGCCGTCACTGAGAATCTGAGCCTGGGGAAAAGTGCCACTTGATTCAGCGGGAACAAAGATCTCGGCCGCGCGGGCGAACTGTTTCGCTGCGCGCGTGTGATTCGCATTCGTGACAACGACCGCTCCTATCCGCTGAGCAACGGTGAGCTTTGTTTTGGCTTCGCCGCTTAGCGCGGTGGGGTCAACCGCGACGATGTGGCCAGCGATCTCGATCGCGCTCGACCATAGCTCGGCCTTGACCGCCGCGTCGTAGCCATTCCAGACCAGATAATGGGGTGGAACGTGGACGATCTCGACCGCTGCTTTCATGCTCCTATTCGCTGGAAACGTCCGAGTTAATGAGTACGGCGGAAGTTTTCACCTGGCGATTCGCGTCTGGCCAATGAAGCGCGCGAGGAAATTCGGCGATACGTGGGCAATGAGGCGCCGATCTACTGCGCCATCTGCCTAGTCAAAGGTTGAGACATTGGGCGTGCGCTCGCGTAATTCGACGCTCGCTAGAGCAACGCGCGTCAGGTGGATTATTCGGCTGACTCGGGAACCGCCTTTTCTGCGGCCTGGAAGCCGATTTTCGAGTGAGTACCGTCGCAGAACGGCTTTTCGGTCGAAGCGCCGCAGCGGCAAAGCGCCATGCGTTTCTCCGCCGGATAGCTATTCCCGTCGCTGTCTTTTAGCTGTACTTCGCCTTTAACAATGTAGGGGCCGTTCTTGATGATCTCGATGGTGACTTCAGCCATGCTGTGAGCATACGCGGCACTCGCAAGCGAAAACAAGTGTACTTCGTTTCTTGCTCTAGCCGCCGTGCGCAAAACCGGGGTACAACGTCATTCCGCCATCCACAAAAAGCGTGGTGCCGGTGACGTAATCAGAAGCGTCTGAGGCGAGCCAGACAGCCGCGCGACCGATATCATCGGGCATGCCGACGCGGTTGTACGGAATCAGCTCCAGCAATTTGGCCTGTGCTTCCGGCGTGGCCCAAGCGGCGACGTTGATATGCGTCTCGATCGCACCCGGCGCGATGCTGTTCACGCGGATTTTTTTCGGCGAGAGCTCCTGGGCCATGCTCTTCATCAACTGCATGATGCCGCCCTTGGAGGCGGCATAATTCACGTGGCCACTCCATGGGACCACTTCGTGCACAGAGCTTATGCAGATGATTTTGCCCGCCGAGGCCGAGACTTCGGAGCGCACACCGCGGCGCAGGAACTCGCGCGCCGCTGCTCGCGCGCAAAGGAATTGTCCCGTGAGATTCACGCCAATGACGGTGTTCCATTGCGCCAGTGTCATCTCATGGAAGGCGGCGTCCTGCTGAAGGCCGGCGTTGTTGATGAGAATATCAATAGTACCAAAGGCCTTGATGGCCTGGGCGAACATCGCTTCCACTTCATCTTCGCGGTCAACGTTTGCGTGGATGGCCATCGCTTCGCCGCCGCCGGAGCGAATCGTCTCCACCACGCGCTCTCCTTCTTCGGGATGGCTGTGGTAATTTACCACCACACTTGCGCCCGCCGCCGCGAGCGCGATGGCACAGCCTTCACCGATGCCCGAGCTCCCGCCGGTGACCAGCGCTTTCTGATTCTTCAATGGCGTGAGTGAGAGGCCTGCGATCTTTTCCATGATTTGTGAGGTGAAAGTTTGCGAGCGTACTATTTCGCGTTCGGAAGCGCCTTCAGCGGCACGAATTTAGCTCCCTCTTAGCGCGGGCACGACGCTCGGCGTGATGCGAGGGGCGAATGAAAACACACTTTCCGAGCAGCGGCGGACGGCGAGCCCGGGATCGAATGGACATTCACAGCAAAATTCGCGGAAAACCGCTGCGGCAAAAACTCCGGATCATCATCAGCTGGTTGCCCGGGCTACGAATGACGCAGTTCGGGATTGTGATTTAACGACCGCTCGGCTGATCTGGCGCCAAGGGCTTCGGTCGCTTCTCGGCTATGCGTCTGCTGAGGGGCGCGAGACCCTGACGTGGTGGCGGCAGCACGTGCACCCGGGCGATCGCGCACGCGTCACGCTCCTCATCGAGGACGCCCTCGTCTCGGGCACCGCAAACTGGTCGGGTGAGTACCGTTTTCAATGCGCGGACAAGTCTTACATCTACGTGCTCGAGCGCGCGTCCATCGTGCGCGATGACAACGGGAAAGCAGTACGCCTCGTCGGTGTGATGATGGATGTGACCGCGCGCAGACAGTTACAAGATCAGCTTGCGCGCTCGCAGAAGATGGAAGCTTTCGGCCAGCTGGCCGGCGGAGTGGCGCACGATTTCAACAATTTCCTCACGACTATTCTCGGCTACAGCGACTTGGTGGTGGCGGAAGTGGAGGGCCGCGGCGCGGTGGCGAAGTACATCAGCGAAATCCGCAGTGCTGCCGGGCGCGCCGCATCGCTGACCCGGCAGTTACTCGCGTTCAGCCGGCGGCAGCCGCTCGAGGCAAAGGTCCTGGAAGTGAACACGCTGATCGCCAATCTCGAGCGTTCCATTCTGCGACTGCTGGGCGAGCACATTTCGGTGTTTGTGGAATTGCTGCCGAAGAGTCGTCTCGCGCACATCAAGGTCGATCCGAACCAGTTCACACAGATCATCGTCAACCTGGCGGTGAACGCGCGCGACGCCATGCCCACCGGCGGCACACTCACACTCAGGACCTCCGCGATGACATTCACGGAAACTTCCCGCGACCCACTCGCGCCGGAGTTGCCGGCGGGAAAGTACGTCGTCATCAGCATTCTCGATAACGGCTGCGGCATGACCGACGAAGTTAAAGCGCACGTGTTCGAGCCATTTTTCACCACCAAAGACGACCGGCACGCAAGCGGTCTCGGCCTGGCAGCGTGCTACGGCATCGTGCGGCAAAGCGGAGGGCATGTGGCCGTTGAAAGCGAGCTTGGCAAAGGGACAGCGGTACACATCTACCTGCCCGAAGTACCGGCGCCGCCCGCGGCGGAATATCGCAAACCGCGCGCCCCTCAGACGCCCTCGGGAAATGAAACGGTACTCATGCTGGAGGATGACATCAGTGTGCGGCACGTGATGGTGCGTACTCTGCGGCGGCTTGGCTATGAAGTGATCGAAGCGGTGCGGGTAGAGGAAGCGCGGCAACACCTGATCAAACGCCGGGTGGATCTTCTCGTAAGCGACATCGTTCTTCCGGACATGAGCGGCCTCGACTTCGGCAAGTGGACGCGGCAGCAGCATCCGCAGACGCGCGTGCTGCTTACCTCGGGTTATCTCACCTCGAGTGACGATGGCGAGCACAGCGGGCTCTTTTTCCTGCCGAAACCATTTGACCCGGAGCAGTTGGCGCGCGCGGTGCGGGACGCGTTGGACGCAGCGAAGCGGTCCAAATCATAGCCAGCTCTCTTCGAAGCGGGCGAGAGCGAAGCTGAAAGCATTGCTGGCACGTTGCCGCCGGTGTATGCAAACGCCGTGGTCACGTTTGCTGAGGTCGAAGCGGCGCGAGAGCGGATCAAAGGCGCGGTTTATCCTTCGCCGTGCCCGCCGTCAATTCCGCTGAGCGAGCTCACGGGCATGGAAATTTACTGCAAGCTGGACAACTTGCAGCGCACCGGGAGCTTCAAGGAGCGCGGCGCACGCAACGCGCTGTCGCAATTGCCGGAGGACCAGAAGCAGCGCGGCGTCATTGCCGCCTCGGCGGGAAATCACGCGCAGGCGCTCGCCTACCAGGGCAAGCTGCTCGGCATCCCGGCGACGGTGGTAATGCCGAAGTACGCGCCGCTGATCAAGGTGAACAATTGCCAGAAGCTCGGCGCCACCGTTGTCTTGCACGGCAAAGATTTCGGCGAAGCGAAAGCGCGCGCGTACGAGATCGCGCGGGAGAAAGGGCTCGCTTACATCGACGGCTACGATGATCCTGGGATCATCGCGGGGCAGGGTACGGCTGGAATCGAGATTGTGGAACAGGTGCCAAATGTTGATGCCGTGGTGGTGCCGGTGGGCGGCGGTGGATTGCTGGCCGGCGTTTCGCTCGCGGTCAAAACGCTGAGGCCCGAGGCAAAAATCATCGCCGTCGAAGCGGAACACGTGGCGAGTTTTTCGGCCGCGATGGCTGCGGGCAAACCAGTGACGATTCCCATGCAGGCCACGTTGGCCGACGGCCTAGCCATTCCGCAGGTGGGAGCAAACGCGTTCGAGATCGCCCGCTCGCGTGTGGACAAGACAGTGCTCGTGACCGAAGAGCAAATTGCGCTGGCGATTCTGCGGATCGTCGAGCTGGAGAAAGGCGTTGTCGAAGGCGCGGCGGCCACGCCGCTGGCGGCGTGCATGAGCGGGCAATTGCCTGAGCTCGCGGGCAAGCGCGTGGTACTTTTGCTTTGCGGCGGCAACATCGATCCGAACATGCTTAGTCGCGTGATCGAGCGTGGTCTTGTCGCTGACGGGCGGCTCTCGCGGTTTCGCGCTGTTATCAGCGATCGTCCCGGCGGCCTGGCCGATCTGGCCTCGCAGATCGCGGCCGCCGGCGCCAGCATCAAACAGGTGGTGCACGATCGCGCGTTTGCGGGCTCGGACGTCTCCGCCGTGCAGGTACTTTGCACCGTGGAAACGCGGGACCGCAGGCACTTGGAAACGCTGCTGGAGCAATTGCGCGCGCATGGCGTAGAGACATTTAGCGCGTAGTCTTCCAGGCGAAGGGGCAAAGACATCAGCTCAGGCGAAACGAAATCCTCGCCCGGGCTGCGCTGGCTTGGCGTTGACGGTTGAAGCCGACGGCGCGTTTCGTAATCTGACGGATGCATCGCGCGCAAGAGCAGCCGCACATTTTGACGTTCGCTGAGCGCCATATCGGACCGAACGAGGCCGAGACCGCGCAGATGCTGCGCAAGCTCGGGTTCGGTGATCTCGACGAGCTGATCGATGCAACAATCCCGAAAAATATTCGTCTTCACGAGACGCCAGAGCTGCCGGAGGCGAAAAGCGAAAACGGAGCGTTGGCCGAGCTGCGCGGTCTCGCCGCAAAAAATCGCATCGCTCGCAGTTTCATCGGCGCCGGGTACTACGGCACGATCACGCCGCCCGTCATTCAGCGGAACATTCTCGAGAACCCCGGTTGGTACACAGCCTATACGCCGTATCAGGCCGAGATCGCGCAGGGCCGCCTCGAAGCGTTGCTCAACTTCCAGACCATGATCACCGAGCTCACTGCGCTCGATATCGCCAACGCGTCGCTCCTGGACGAAGCGACCGCCGCGGCCGAGGCCATGACGCTTTGTCACGCGGTCATCAGCGATCGAACGAAATTTTTGGTGGCGGACAATTGTCATCCACAGACGATTGCGGTTTTGCGCACGCGCGCGAAACCGCTTGGCATCGAGGTTGTCGTGGAGCAAGCGTCACGCTTGCTCGGTACCCCGCGGGATTTCGCTGCGTTTTTTGGCGCGCTGGTGCAGTACCCGGCGACGGACGGCGAAATCTGCGATTACGAAAATCTTGCCCGCGCATTGCACGAGGCCGGCGCCTTGCTCGTGATCGCCGCCGATCCGCTCGCGCTGACATTGCTCACGCCGCCGGGCGAATTCGGCGCCGATGTGGCTGTCGGCAGTACTCAGCGATTCGGCGTTCCGCTGGGCTTCGGCGGTCCGCACGCTGCTTACATGGCGACGCGCGATCGATTCAGGCGTCACCTTCCCGGACGTCTCGTTGGCGTTTCACACGACGCCGAAGGCCGCCCTGCTTATCGGCTGGCCCTCCAAACACGCGAGCAACACATCCGGCGCGACAAGGCTACGAGTAACATCTGCACGGCGCAGGTGCTCCTTGCCGTGATGGCGTCAATGTACGCGGTCTATCACGGGCCGGAGGGTTTGCGCGCGATCGCGCAGCGAGTACACCGCTTCGCCGCGAAACTGGCCAGCGGTTTGCGCGAAATCGGTTTTCAAATTGCGCACGAGAATTTCTTCGACACGATTCGCATCGAGCTGGACGACGGCTCCGCCAGCGAGCTGTCCGAACGAGCGGAACGCGCCGGCTACAACCTGCGAGTACTGGGCGAGCACGCCATCGGTCTGTCGTTAGATGAAACAACGACCAATGATGACGTCGATCGTCTGCTGACAATTTTCCGCGGCACGCACGCGCGCGACTTCGCCGCTCTGCCGGACGACGGGACGGCTTTTCCCCTTCCGCAATTCGCAATCCGCGCCTCGCCTTTCCTCACGCATCCCGTCTTTAACACGCACCACACTGAGACGGAGATGCTGCGCTACATTCGGCGGCTGGAGTCGCGCGATCTTTCGCTCTGTCACTCCATGATCCCGCTCGGCTCCTGCACCATGAAGCTGAACGCCACGGCGGAAATGTTCCCGATTTCCTGGCCTGAGTTCGCCAACATCCATCCATTTGCGCCGGCTTCGCAGACGGTTGGCTACCGTGAAATGTGCGAGCAGTTGGGCAATTGGCTGGCGGAGATCACCGGCTTCGCGGCGGTTTCATTGCAGCCGAACGCCGGATCGCAGGGTGAGTACGCAGGATTGCTCGCGATTCGCGCCTATCATGCCGCGCGCGGCGACACCCATCGCAACATTTGTCTGATCCCCACTTCAGCGCACGGGACAAATCCCGCCAGCGCTGTCATGGCCGGATTCGAGGTGGTGCCGATCGCGACGCTCAAAGATGGCGATATCGATCTGGCTGATTTGCGCGCCAAAGCGGATGCACATTCTTACGATCTTGGCGCGCTCATGGTCACCTACCCGAGTACGCACGGCGTTTTTGAAACGAGCATCCGCGACATTTGCGAGATCGTGCACGCTAACGGCGGCCAGGTTTACCTCGATGGCGCGAACATGAATGCGCAGGTCGGTCTCTGCCGTCCGGGCGATTACGGCGCGGACGTTTGCCATTTGAATTTGCACAAGACATTCTGCATTCCACATGGCGGCGGCGGGCCGGGAATGGGGCCTATTTGTGTCGCCGCACACCTCGCCGCTTTCCTTCCGTCACCGCCCGAAATCAGAAATCAGAAATCAGAAATCAGAAATTCCGCTGGCCCGGTCGCGGCGTCGCCGTACGGCAGCGCGAGTATCCTCGCGATTTCGTGGATGTACATCCGCATGATGGGAGCCGAAGGATTGCGAAGGGCGACGCAAATCGCGGTACTAAATGCGAACTACATCGCGCGCCGGCTGGATCGCTTCTTCCCGGTACTTTACAAAGGGAGGCACGGGCTGGTGGCGCATGAATGCATTCTGGATTTGCGCGAATGGAAGCGCGCGGGCATTGAAGTCGAAGACGTCGCCAAACGGCTGATCGACTACGGATTTCACCCGCCTACGATTTCGTTTCCCGTGGCGGGGACGATGATGGTCGAGCCGACCGAGAGCGAATCGCTGGACGAGCTGGATCGGTTTTGTGAAGCAATGATCTCCATTCGTGGCGAAATCGAAGCGGTCGCGACCGGCAAGGCTGACAAGCAGAACAACGTGCTGAAAAACGCGCCGCATACTGCTCGGCAGATCGCAGCGGATGAATGGGCGCGCCCGTACTCACGTGAAGACGCCGCCTTTCCAGCTCCATGGTTGCGCGAATTCAAATTCTGGCCGGCGGCAGCGCGCATCGATAACGTTTATGGCGATCGTAATTTATTCTGCTCGTGTGTGCCGATGGAGTTGACTCCTCGCGCGAACGAATAGTTCGCCTTAGTACGGCCCCTGCTCGCCCAGTAATCTACGCACTTCGTCGTCGCTGGTTTGCGAGAAGTCTCCGTAATATTGTCCCACTCCGATAAACGCGTCGGATGAGATAAGGCAGATCAGTTCATCGACTTCTCCGGCGAGCTCGCGGCAGGTACTGGCTGCGCCAACTGGTACTGCGACGATGATTTTCGCCGCCCCTTTCTGACGCAGCGCCGCCACCGCGGCGCGCATGCTTGCGCCCGTGGCAAGCCCGTCGTCGACCAGAATCACGCGCCGCCCCTGTACTTTCACCGGCGGCCGGTCGCCGCGATAGGCTCGCTCGCGCCGCTCTAATTCTTCGGTTTCGACGGCAGTCACCTTCTCGACCATTTCCGCGGAAGCATTTAGCGCGTGCAGTACATCGGGGTTCAGCACCCGTACTCCGCCGGAAGCGATTGCGCCCATGGCAAGCTCTTCGTGACCGGGCACGCCGAGCTTGCGCACCACGAACAGGTCGAGCGCCAGCGCGAGGCGGCTCGCCACTTCAGCCGCGACGGGAACGCCACCGCGAGGCAGGGCCAGCACGATGACATCAGCGCGTCCGCCGTAGCGCAGGAGCTCGTCGGCCAGCTGGTGGCCGGCGTCGAATCGATCGCGGAAAGTTTCTGTCGTCATCATACACGCAGCCAGGGCATCTGCTTCGCTCGTGTGGGGGCGAATATGGCAGAGCGCATCTCTGATTATTCGCCGCGCGTAATCGCGATAGTTTCCTCCCGAGGTGCTCGAGATAAGATCAGGCGCGGTTCGCGCGGCTGAGTACAGCGCTCACCCGAGAGCGATCAGCTTTCCGGCGCCAACTGCGGTGCACCGACACGCGCCGGCACGAGGCGAATAGCGGAGCCCGCACTTTCCTCAGCGGCGCTGCCGGATTCGTGGTACTCGGCATCGCCGTTCACCTGCCACAGATCGTAGAGTTTGGTATTGGCGATGATGTTTTCGGCGCACAACATCGCCGTCATCATGGCGTGGTCCTGGTTGTTGTACTTATGCATGCCGTTGCGGCCGACCAGGTGAAGATTTGGATATCGCGCTTCGAGTTCGTCGCGAATGATGGCGACATGCTGCGCGTAATGATCGTCGTAAACTGGATACGCCTTCTTCTGGCGCACGACCGTGCCATCGAGAATATCGCCTTCGTGGGCAAGCCCGATCTGCACAAGCTCACGCTTGGCCAGCTCGATCAACTCATGATCTTTCGCGTCCCAAAGTCCGTCGTGCTCGAAGCAGAAATACTCGAGACCGTAGCAGGCTTTGTCCTCGTCCGGCACCATCTCGGGCGACCAGGAGCGGAAGTTTTGGATGCGCCCGACCTTGACGCTCGGGTCGTGGATATAGATCCAGTTATCGTGGAACGCGTCCCGATTTTTGAGGATCAACATGACCGTGAGAAAATCGCGGTACTTAAGTGAGTCGGCCGCGCGTTTGGCGGCGGCGGAAGCAGCCGGCGTAATCCCGTTGATCAGTTCACGCAGCGGGGCGGACGAAATGACGTGCTCGGATTCCAGCTTGCGCTCCGTGCCCGTGGCGTCGCGGTACGTTGTCACCCAGGTGCCGCTACGGTCGTTGTACTCGCAATGAGTGACGCGGCAGCCCATCTCGATCGCGCCGCCGAAGGCACGCGTTTTTTCCGCGCACGCTTCCCACATCATGCCAGGACCGCGACGCGGGTACTTGAAGGAATTGATCAGCGTCTTGATCACTTTGCTGCTGTCCTTGGGCTGGCGCCATGGGAAGAGAGCGTTCTTGATCGCGCTCCCGAGCGAAAGGCCCTTGATGCGCTGCGACGCCCAATCCGCGGAAATGTCGCGGCAGCTCATGCCCCAGACTTTCTCGGTGTAGCTTTTGAAGAAGGTGTTGAAGAGCCGTTTGCCGAATTGGTTGCTGACCCAATCTTCGAAGTTGCGCGGGTTCTCTACCGGGAAGAGTCGGGCCTTGATCCAGGATAAAATGCAGAGCGCGGAGCGACACACGCCGAGCTTGGTCAACGCTTCGAACGGTTTCAGCGGGTAGGCGAAAAATTTGCCCCCGTAAAAAATGCGTGAGCTGCGTGGACGTTCCAGCATGTCATGGGGCAAAAGCTCGCTCCAGAGGTCGTTGACTTCCTTGCTTTTGGAAAAGAAGCGGTGACCGCCAATGTCGAAATGGAAGCCTTTGTAGGTGGCGGTGCGCGAGATTCCGCCCACGTAAACCGGATCCGCCTCCAAAACGGTGACGCTCAGGTCGTTCTTGGCTAACAAATAGCCGGCAGTAAGCCCGGCCGGGCCGGCACCAATGACCGTGACGTTGGCTTTGTTCATTGAATTCACGCGACCCAGTTACCCCGGGTAAAATTCCACAAGTACCAGCTTTCGAGGGCGAGCCCCGCCGCGCTGGCTAGCGCGATGCCACAGACCGCGCCCGCTCGCGCCAGACGCGAGCGGAGGGGAACATTGGCGAAAAAATGGACAAGCGCCAGCACGAGAACGGCATGTTCGCAGAACTGGTAACGCAGCATGCTTTCCATGTTAACGCCCGCCACGCCGGAAACAGAGATGAAATAGAGCACGAAGGCGGTGAAATAGAACGTGACCCGAACCGAGCGACCGGCGGCGTTTTGTCGCGCGCGTGGCAGGAATTCGCAGCTGATTACAACGAGCAAGATAAGTCCGCCGAGTGTCATCGCCAGCTGGCTTGCTTCGGTCGGGTTATCCAGCGCCGGGATAAACCAGCGGTAACTCGATGGCCTGAAAATCGCCAGATAATCCGGCTGAATGCCCCAGCCGAATTGTTGCGTAAGCATATAAATGTCCCAGTGCCCCCAGCGTAGCTGGCCGTAGGCGAAGAAGGCCAAGCCACCGAGGCTAGCGACACAGGCGAGCGAAACAGCCGCGCCGTACTTTTTCGTCCAGCCGCGGAAATCGCCCAGGTTGCGGCCCGCGAGTTCCCATGCGCGCCTGACCATCGGCGCGAGTACGCAGGGCAAGCCGACGATGCGAGTCCCAGACATGACGACGCCGTGAAGCGCGGCGAGTACTCGCGCGCGGCGCGTCTCGCCAGCGCTCCAGTAAAGGAACCCGAGCAACGTCATTAGGAAAAGTGACTCCGAGTAGGCAGCGACGAGGTAGAACGCCGCCGGATGCGCGGCAATGGCGAGTGCGGCGGGGAATTGCCAGCGCAACGGTACCTTCCAGCGACGACAAAAGACGAAGACGTAACTCCAAAATCCCCAGGCGGCGAGATGGGCGCTGATGAGTAATGATTTTTCCGTACTCAGATGCGCGCCATAACGCAGCGCCGCGGCGGCCAGCGGGTAGGCGGGGAAGAACGCGGTGTTGGACACTTCCATCATCTTGTGACTGATGGGCGGCACAATCGTCTCGTAGCCGCGGTTCACGATGTTCGCGAACCAGTAGCTATCGTGCTCGACTAGCGTGGTGTAGCGATATTCCAGCGGCCCTTCCGGGGCGAGCAGCAGCACGGCAAACGCGAGCTGTAGTAAGGTCACGGCCAGCCCGCAGCCAATCGCGCGTGCCGTGGCTGAACCGCGGCCGCGAGGCGTGCGCGCCTGCACGGGCGGCGGTTTTCTGAGCAGAAGCGCTCGGTTTTCTTCCAGCAAGAGTGTCACGGCGGCTTTTGGACGGTACTTTCCCTCGTTT
>JAFASN010000089.1 GCA_019244415.1 Verrucomicrobiota bacterium
CGAGGCGGACAAACTCGAGCTCGAGCTGCTGCGCGACCTTTACCAGGGCGATTACTCCACCAAGCACGTGATTTTCCTGCGCGATCTCTACGAACTGCTGGAGAAAGTGATCGATCGCTGCCGCGACGCCGGCAACATCATTCTCCAAATCGTGCTGAAATATTCGTAACCCCATTGCCTGTCATTCTGAGCGGAGCTAAGCGAAGTCGAAAAATCCAGTGGAAGTGACCTTAGCGCGGCGCACCGGCATTCGTCGGCTTTGCTCATAACCGTATGATCCTGTTTTTCATCGTCGTGTTCGCGGCGATTGCGTTTGAGTACACGAACGGTTTCCACGACGCGGCCAACGCGATCGCCACCGTCGTTTCCACGAAAGTACTCACGCCGCGCCAGGCGATCACGATGGCGGCTGTTTTTAACCTGACTGGTGCGCTACTCGGCGGTGCAGTCGCGTCAACCATCGGCAAAGGCCTGGTCGATACCGGCGTGGTCACGATGGCGACGGTACTTTGCGCGCTGACCGCGGCTTTCGCCTGGAACATCATCACCTGGGCTGTCGGCCTGCCGTCGAGCTCGAGTCACGCGCTCATCGGCGGATTGTGCGGGGCCGCTGTGGCCACGGCGCATCGCCGCTGGTCCGTACTCAAATGGAGCAGCGGCCTTTGGCCGAAGGTGGTGCTGCCGATGTTCGCCTCGCCCATCGCCGGATTTGTTTGCGGCTTTATTATCATGATTCTGCTCTTCGTCGTGCTGCATCGGTGTTCACCCGGACTCGTGCACAAAATTTTCGGGCGGCTGCAAATCGTTAGCGCGGCCTGGATGGCGCATTCGCACGGAACTAACGACGCGCAGAAAACGATGGGCATCATCACGCTGGCGCTTTTCACCGGTACTAAATCGGGCACTTTCGAGCACTTGCCCCCGTGGCTCTCATTCCTGCGCACGCCCGCTTTCGCAGCGGTGCCACTGTGGGTGAAAGTTTTGTGCGCGCTCACGATGGCGGCGGGAACAGCGGCTGGCGGCTGGCGCATCATTCGCACGCTCGGTCACAAAATGGTCAAGTTGCAACCGGTGCATGGTTTCGCCGCCGAGACCAGCGCGGCTTTGATCATCCAGGTCGCGAGTGCTTATGGCATTCCGCTTTCCACCACGCACGTGATCTCAAGCTCGATCATGGGAGTCGGAGCAGCGAAACGTTTCAGCGGCGTGAAGTGGGGCGTGGTCGAGCGAATCGTCTGGGCCTGGGTACTCACGTTGCCGGCGAGCTTTGCCTTCGGGTATGTGCTCGCGCGCATCGCGCACCCGATTTAGCGCTCAATCGTTGCGCTAGTTAATTCCTACCCATTCGTTTCCTGCGCGTGAGTTGGCCACCCCCTGCACCACGCGCATGTAGCGCACTCCGTCCTCAAACGTCGGATGCGGCCGCTCACCGTTCCCCGCTTTTACCGCATCGAGGAAATCGTCCTCTACCGTCCAGTCGCGCTCCAGTTTTTTTGGAATTTCCACTTCGCTCAACTCGTGATCGCCGGTGCGCGCGGCGCTGAGTTTGTCCGCCGTGAAATCGTAGACAAGCGTTCCGGCAGACCCGTAAACTTCCAGCCGGTCGCCGGTCGCGTGAGCGTGAATGCCGCTAAACTCGAGCACGCCTTCAGCCCCGTTCGCGAAATGGCAGAGCACATTCAGCGCATCGGGAATGATCACATTGTAACCGTCCCGGTTCGGATAAAGGATTTTGCCGCGCGCGAACAGCCCATCGATGTCGCCGAACCAGCGTTGGAGTACCTCGACGTAGATGCCGAGCGTCAGCACATTCAGCCCGCTGATCTCGATGCGCTGCCGCCAATGGGCTGGCGCAGAGGCATCGAGGTACTTCCCGTGGAAACTTTGCAGGCGAATAGTGTGGAGTTCGCCCAGGAAATTTTCCGCCAGCATGTTTTTGACGACGCGATCGCCGCGCAAACCGAACGGGGGCGGACAAAGCATCGTCACCTGGTGCGGGAAACGCCTGGACGTCGCCAGCATCTCCTCCGCTTCCGCGCGGTCGTTGGCCATGCGTGCCTGGCAGAAAACGTGTTTGCCGGCTTCGAGCGCGGAAATCGTCACGGCGGAGTGCATGTAAGGCGGCGTCCCGATCCAGATCACATCGATGTCAGGCAACGCCACGAGCTCGGGCCAGTTCGTCATCGGTACTGCGCTCGGCACGTTTTCGCGGCAAAATTTCTCCGAGCTTTCGTAGGTGGAATTCGAGACGGCGACAACCTCAACGTCCGCACGTTTGCGCAGCGCGGGCAGATGACGTTTCTGCACAATTCCCCCGGCGCCGACGATTCCAATCCGCAGTTTCCCATTTCGGTTCATAAGGACAGAAAAGGATTTTGACCACAAGAGGCAAGCGGCGTTCAACTCCAAACTGCACGTCCGCAGTACGCGCAATGCGGTTCGGCGCGCAACAATCGCTTGACCACCGGGTGCGAGCACCGCACGTTAGCCGGCTTTTTCCCGTTATGTCCAAGGTCTGCTCCATCACAGGCTCCCGCCCAGCTCGCGGCAGCGTCATTCATCGGCGCGGCATGGCGAAGAAGAAAGGCGGTGTGGGCCGGCACGTGACGAAGAATGTGCCTCGGAAGTTCCAGCCGAACCTGCATGAGCACCGCATCTGGGTGCCGGAGCTGCGCAAATTCGTGCGCTTGCGCGTCACCGCGCGCGGGCTCAAGACGATCAACAAAAATGGCGCTTACAAGGCATTAAAAAAAGCCGGGCTGGTCGCGGCTTGAGATCGTCCTTTTCGAACGAAGCCGGGAAGTCCCGTGCCACCGGCTTAGCTCAAGCTTGCTCCGCATAAGTACCGAGATGCAATTGACGCTTCTTAAATCGAAACTGCACCGCGCCACTGTCACTGGCGCGAGCCTTGAGTACGAAGGCAGCCTCACTATTTCGGCGGATCTGGCCGAGCTGGTCGAGCTGCGTGAGTACGAGAAAATCCTCGTGAGCAATCTGGAGAATGGCGAGCGGTTCGAGACTTACGTCATCTACGGGACGCCGGCCGAGGGGCGAATCGAGCTCAACGGCGCGACGGCGCACCTCGGTAAGATTGGCGATCGCGTCACCATCATGAACTTCGGCAAGTACACGCCGGAAGAAGCCGCGTCCCACCAGCCGCGCGTTTTACTCCTGGACGAGACCAACCGCGTACTGCGTCAGACAGGGATCGAACCTTCGCTCAAGGTTGTAGGCGAATAATCCACTGGGTGCGGCAGCTCGGGCGCGGCCGCCGGCGAAGTCTCAATCACCGGATTCGTTCCGCTCGCTGGTACTTTTTCAACAGTTGCGTTCGCCTCCGCCGGCGACGATGACGGCTCCTTGGCTTTCACGCGAGGGAGATCAAGCGAGCCGTCATTAAATTCCAGGACATGACCTTCCCGCACCAGCCAGCGCAGGTCTGAAGCAAGCTTCATCCGTGCGTCTTCGTTACCGGATTCACCGAGTAATTTTGTAGCAAGCTCTTTTCGCGTAATCCGCGGCGACGTTTTCATCGTCTCCAGAATGGTGCGCACCGAGTCAGACACGCTCGACTCTTCGATCGGCTTCGGCCGGATGGGCGAGACAAAAAGCATGCCCTTGCGGTGGCGAAAAATGTGCAACCCGGCGGCGCGGAATCGGCCAGAAAGCTCCTGCATCATCTTCGATGGCGAGCGCTCCTCAGCAGCCCAGGCGTTTTCGATTACTCGAGCGAAACCGCGATCGCGCAGTTGCCGGCTGCTCACGCCATCAATCTCGGCTTCTCGCGTTTCGAGCACGAGCCCGGGCAAATGTTTCTCACGAAAATGCCGCTCCGCTTCCTGCTCCGAATGAAAGGTCTGGGGCGCCTGTTCCCTGCGCGTGGTGAACTTCGTCACCTTGCGTGCCTCTTCTTTCCATTGCTCGACCAGCGCGGGATCGCTCACAATCTCGATTTGCCGCTGAAAATCCGGGAAGCTCATCCGCCGGCTGAAGCGCTGCTCGTAAAAGCGGCGCAGTTGCGGCTGGTACTCATGATGATTCGTCGGCCCAAGCAAAGTCCCCGTACTTCGCTCTCGCGCGACGCTGCTAAAGTTGCCCTTCACCGGATCGCTCAGCGTGACCTCGCTCTGGTAATATTCCTGCCGGAGGAGGCGGAATGCTGAAGCCTCCAGCGCGGCGCGATCTCCGCCGATGACGCTCGATTCGCTCAGGCGGAAAAACGCCGGCTGCGTTTCCGGCGCGGTTAATCGCACGCGGTAACGCTCGGGCTTCTGCAAGAACAAGCGAGCGAGCGCGTAGAGCGAAAAGGCAGCGGTCGCGTTCTTGATTTGCGCCGCGACGTTCTCAAAGGCGGATGTTTGCGGCAGAAAAGCGACCGTCAATTCCGGCAGCTTCTCCGGTTCGGCTCGGTGTTCGCGAGTGACGAATGGCCGATCATTTCTCTGTTCCCGTTGCGCCACCGGCCTGTCGCGCCGTTCTCGCCGCGGAGCGCGTTCATCACGTCGCGGCTTGCCCCGGCGCTCGCCGCGGCGTTGATGAACGCGGTGCTGCTGCTCACGAGGGGGGCGAAATTGATCGGGCGCATCTTCGCCCTCGAAATCGGAATATCGCGTGCTCTCCTGTTTCACCCACGCCGGCAAAAAGCGCAGGTCGATCAAATCGGGCGGATGCTCTGTGGGCGCAGACACGGTACTCATGTACTGTATTGATTGGAGAAGTAAACCGCGAGCGCGGTGAAGAGTTGTGAACGAGGCGTCTTTCGCCAGATGAAGTCGATCGCGCGAAGTTAACGTCGGCGAGCACCCATGCGTTTCACTCGCTGCGCGCGAAACGACCAGATGATTTCTTGCTTGCCAACGCGCGCGGCGCGGAGTATCGCGGGGGCACAAATTTTATGGCCGACAAATCAATCGAAGAAAAGGTAAAGGACATCATCGTCGAGCAACTGGGCGTTAACCCCGAGCAGGTCACGCCACAGGCTTCGTTCATCGAGGATTTGGGGGCTGATTCGCTCGACATCGTCGAGCTGGTCATGGCGTTCGAAGAAGAGTTCGGCGTCGAAGTTCCTGACGAAGACGCCGAGAAACTCCAGACCGTGGGCGACGTCATTAACTACATCAAGGAACGCGCCAAACCGAAAGAGGGCGAGAGCGGCAGCGGCGCACCGGGCGCGAGTTGATTCGCGTCGGCTGCGGATCATTTTTGGTTGCGCGGCCGGGCGCTGCTCACAGTGTAGGCGGTGCAGTTCTTCACCCATCCGCTGTGGAGGATCGGCGGGCGTTACGTCACCGCCGCCGGTTTCGTCGCCTTCGCGCTCTTATTCGCCGCTGGCTTGCTTCTCGCGCACATATTTCAAAGCGAGACATTCCGCCGCCTGCTCACCCGGCTGAAGCTCGGCAAAAATTTCGCGTCGATTGTTCCGTCAATCCTCAGCCTCGCCGCGCTGATCTTTTTCACGGTCACCGCCGTCAATGCCGCGGGCATCCCGTTGGCTTGGAATCGCCCGCTTCCCGGAATCGCGTTGACCCTGGTGCAGATTTTTCTGCTGATCGCGCTGCTGCTCGCGGTCTTCTGGTTCTCGGCCCGTACTAAGACATTTCTCTTCAACCGCCTGCTGGTGAACAGCGGACTCGATCGTTCGCTTCAATACGCCATCTCGCAGATCGCCAGCAACGTGGTACTCGTGACGGGCGTTTTCATCGTCCTCGATAACGCCGGCATTCACCTTGGTACTCTGACGGTTTTTGCCGGGGCCGTCGGTGTCGGTGTCGGCTTCGGATTGCAAAACATCGCGAGCAATTTCATCAGCGGCCTGGTCATTCTGGCCGAGCGGCCGATCACCATCGGCGATCGCGTCGAAGTCGCCGGTGTCACCGGTCAGGTGCAGCAAATCCGCGCGCGCAGTACCGTTATCCTTACGAACGACAACATTGCCATGATTGTGCCGAACACGAAATTCATCGATTCGCCGGTGAAAAACTGGACCTACGGCGATCCGCGAATTCGCTTCCGCTTGCCCGTGGGCGTGGCTTATGGCAGCGACCTCGAGCGGGTGCGCGAGGCCATGGTCGAGATCGCGCGCGCCAATCAGCATGTCTTGCGGGATCCGGCGCCGAACGTTTATCTCAACAGCTTCGGCGAGAGCGCGATCAACCTCGAGCTCGTTGTCTGGAGCGACGAGATGAGTAATCGTCCGAGCCGTTTCCGCAGCGACCTGAACTTCGCGCTCGCCAGGAAGTTCAGAGAGATGGGCGTGGAAATCCCAAGTCCGCAGCGCGATCTGAACATACGTGGCGGTACCGTGCGCGTGCAGATGGCCGAGAATCAACACGACAGGAAGGGCTCGGACGGAGCAGTTGAGCAAAACGCCGGCGCTGTCTAATTTTACCGCCTGCGGCAGCGCAGCGACAATTCCATGTCTGAGCTCACCTATTCCTTCCCAGGCGGGACGGCCACGCTGCTGGCGCGAGAACAACTCGCGCGCGCAGGAGAGTGGCCCGAAGCATTCCGCACGCAATGCAAAGACCATCGCTATTACGAGATCATCGAGCGGACGCTGGCTAACGACTTCCAGTACAAGTACCTCGTCTTGCGCGATACGGCCGGCGTGGTCCGCGGTATCCAGCCCGTTTTCTTCGTCCAGCAAAACCTGGTGGAAGGTGTCAGCGGCGCCGTCCGCAAGCTGATCGAATCGGTTCGGCGGAAATTTCCGCGCTTCCTCACCATGCGTATCCTCATGGTCGGGTGCGCCGCCGGCGAAGGCCACATCGGAGCGCTCAGCTCGACGGACGCGCGCTGGTTTGCCGGCGCCTTACACCATGCGCTGCCGGCGATTGCGCGCGCCGGCAACGCTTCGCTCATCACCCTGAAAGATTTCTCCGCCAAGTACCGCGACCTGCTCGGCTGTTTCTCCGGCAACGGTTACACGCGCGTTCCCAGCATGCCGATGACATGCCTTGCGCTTACCTTCCGCGATTTCGACGATTACCTGGCGCAACTCAGCTATGGCACCCGGAAAAGTCTGCGCCGCAAATTCCGCAAGACCGATCGCCTGGCCAGGATCACGCGCGAGATCGTGACCGATATCACGCCGTACTTGGACGAGGTTTACCCGCTTTACCTCGCCGTGCACGAGCGCTCGCCCATGAAATTTGAGACGCTAACCAAAGAATATCTGGCGCAGCTCGGCCGCGAGATGCCTGAGCGTACCCGCTTCTTTCTCTGGCGAATGGATGGGCGCATCGTCGCCTTCAGCGTTTGTCTCGTGCACGACCGCACCATTTACGACGAGTACCTCGGCCTCGATTACTCCGTCGCGCTCGAGCTGCACCTGTACTTTTACACCATTCGCGACATTTTAAGTTGGGCGATCGAAAAAGGCCTCACCTTTTACTGCAGCAGTCCGCTCAACTACGATCCGAAGCTGCACCTCGGTTTTGATCTTGCACCGCTCGATCTCTACGTGCGCCATTCACGCACGCTGCTGAACCCGATCTTCGGCCGCATTGTGCGCTGGCTTGAACCTACACGCCACGACCCGGTGCTGCGACACTTCGAAAACGCCGCCGAACTTTGGCAATGACGCCAGCGGCTCCGGATCAGCCCTGAACCGGCGCAGCGGAGTTAATCAAGTTTTGTCATTCTCGACTCGCCACTCGTCACTTGCCACTCGTCACTCATCGCTCGTCACTCTTCTTCTCAATCCGTGGTTCCAGATCGCATTCAGCACGTTTTGCGTCGCAATTGCTGAGCTCTTCCTGAAGCGCGGCGCGGCACAAGCGCCGAAGCTTGCCGCGAGCGTTAACTGGACTGGCATTTCCGGGCTGGGCATTCCGTTGGTCTGGATTGGAATTTTGCTCATGGCGATCAGTTTCGTGAGCTGGCTTTACGTGCTGCGGTTTCTGCCGCTCTCGATTGCTTTTCCGCTCTCGCAATTCGTCCACGTACTCGTGCCGCTCTTCTCCTGGATTTTTCTCGGCGAATTGATTTCGCCACGACGCTGGGCAGGAATCACGTTGGTCGTACTCGGCGTGTTCACCATTGCCAAGCCGGTGGCGCGACTTGAGGAAAAATTGTGACGCCCATCTCGGCTCTCCTCATTGTCGTGACGCTTTTCGCCTCCGTCACTGGACAGCTTGTACTTAAGTACGCGATGGAAAGCGACCTGCGCTCCAGACGTTTCGCAGTTTATTTCAGCGCGGGCGTGGCGGCGATGGCTCTTGCCTTTTTCGTGACCCTTGGCCTCCTCCAACATTTTGATCTCAGCTACCTGTTTCCCATCCAGGGTCTGAGCGTGGTTATCATCAGCTTGCTCGCCGCTCTCCTTTTGCGCGAGAAGCTCACCGCGCGGCTTCTCGTCGGTGCGGCATTGATTAGCGCTGGCGTTATCCTTGTATCATTGAGTTAACGCGGGCCAGAGCGCGTGCAGCGCAGCTTCATTTACGCTGCGCAAGGTCTCCGCCGGCGGCAGCGCGATCTTCGGGTGGTCCCATTCGGCGGCGAAGCGCTGCTTGCGCCTGGCAAACCGTGGCTCGGAGTACGCGCCGCACAAATCACCGCCGACGATTCGCGCGTACTCGCGCAGCGTCTGCAAAGCCCAGCACACATTCTCGTAGCTGAAGCGGCCGTTCTCCCAGTTTGTCCATGCCAGCCCCGGCGCGAGACAATCGAGATCAATGGTGATGTACACGTTTTCGCCATTGAGCTTGCGCGCGAAATGCTGGAAATGTTCGTGCCAGTTTGTTCGCAGCATGGCGCCGCGGCGTTCGCGGGCATTTTCCGCGCGCTCATCCGCCCAGGGATGCACCTCGAGTTTGCCTTCCCGTTCGGCTTTGCGGTTGCCGAAAATCTGGTGCGGCCACCAGCATTCGAAATTGCCGCAGCCCCAAATGGCGGCGCGTTCCACCTGCGGCAGTTCGAGAGCGCGATTGATCCAGCCGCCGCACGCCCAGAGCGGCGGACGCCGATCCCAGTCCGGGTGATTGTCAAAGGCGACGAGCGTGAGCGGCTGAGTAAAGCGCCGTAGCCAAAGCGCGGTTAGATGATGAAAATCGCCTGAACCGTACAACACAAAGGACGCAAGCCGCGGTTCGATCGCGCCGAAAAACGCTTCAACTTCGCGTGTCGGCGTGGTGAACCGCAAACGCGGTCCCCAGCTTGTCACATTAATTTGCGGCAAAGGCGTGGCCGTTCCTGCCCACGCTTGATCCAGGTTGACGTGAACGGCGCCCGCCGACCGGCCTATCACCGGCGCGAACGAAAGCGAGAGTCGCTCGCTTTGGCCAGGCGCAGGTTCTCCGCCGCATCCGCGAAATCAGGCTTGAGCCTGAGCGCTTCATCGAACTGGACAATCGCCTGCGAAGTCTCGCCTTTTCGCAAGTACACCAGTCCGAGACCATTCATCGCCTCGGCTGCGTCCGGCACCTCCCGCAAGACTTCCTCGAACTGCACCGCGGCACGGTTAAGGTCATCGCTCGCCAGCAGCGCGGAGCCAAGCGAAAGCCGCGCATTCACGAGCTTCGGCTCCTTATCAACTGCGCGCCTCAGCAGTTCGATTGCTTCGTTAGTTTTCCCCTCGCCCAACAACGTCGCGCCCCGCTGATAAAGTGCCGGGCCAAAATCCGGATTGATGCGCAGCGCCTCGCTGATCTGTGCTGCTGCTTCATCGCCGCGCCCGAGCCGGCGCAGGGTGTAGGCGTAATCGTAACGCAGCGCGGCGTTCTTCGGGTCGAGCGGGAGAGCGGCTCCGTATTCCTCGGCGGCGGCGTCGAACTTAGCCTGGTCTTGCAAGACAAGCGCGAGGTGATAATGCGCCGCTGCGTCCTTTGGTCCGTACTCGAGCGCGGTGCGGAATTCACGTGCCGCGCCGTCGAGCTGTCCCTGCTTTTGCAGCGCCGTTCCGTAGTCAAAGTGCGGGCGAGCGCCGTTCGGCAAATCCTGCGCAATCCACGCGGCGCGCTGCACCGGAGAAATTGCGCTGTGGAGTTCCAGGATAAGTAGGACGCCGAGGGGCAGCACAAAGGCGCCGACCCACTTCGCACCGTGCAACAGCCAGCCAAACCCGGCGTTCGAAATATCCGCCGTCCCGCCGCTCAGCCCGAGCGATTGCCGGGTTGAGCTTTCGCGTACTTTCCAGATGAAACCGTCGTAGTAAAAATGCAGAAGCGCCGACGCCGTCACGACACCGGTGAGGATTCGCTTGATCGTCTCGATTTGCAGATGCGAATTAAAGTACGCTAACGATCCATAGGCGAAGATCAGGCCTAAGTACAGCCCGACGAGCGAGCCACTGCGCCTGAAAATGAAACGCATGAACCCGCCGATGCTGTTATCTTTTTCGACGCGATTGCGATTGTAAATCCAGACGAGAGAAAGGTATTGCACGTCATGAAAAACCTCGAACAAGGCAATGCCGACGAGCAGATTCGAAACGCCATTGTTACAATACCACCAGAAAGCGATGCTGGTCGTCAGCAGGGCGAGCTTCACCGGGTTCGGCCGCTTCGCCGCGCGGGAGACGCGGATGAAATTGCCCAGGAATAAAATGGCGACGCCGATAGCGACCACAAACAGCGCCTGTTGAAATGCCCGGAGCACAGCCGCGGGAATGAACGGACCGCCGCTGCTGTAAAACACGCCAAGGGTGTCTGTCATGCGTTGCGGCGAGAGAAATACGGCGGCGGCGAACCAGATCAGGCAAAGCGCGAAATCGAGCCGTTTGTTAAAGGTGGCGAAGGCGCCAGTTTTAGCATCGTAAATGCGGCAGAACCCGTAGGTCTGCATCATGCCGTGCCAGACGCCCCAGAAGAAAACAATCAGGATAATGCTTTTGAGGTCCCACCAGTAGAAGACGGTGCAGGTAACGAGGAGGAATACCGGCGCGATGATGAACCGCCAGCGGAAGCGATTGAATAACGCGCGATCGCCATACGCGCGGATCATCCCCGGCAGATGATGACCCATGGCGCCAAACGCCGCCACAAAGAGGTAAATATCCTGAGCGCTCCAGCGTGACTGGGCAAGCGCAAAGATCGGCAGCAGCAGCAGCGGTGTGCCGACGTAAAGAATGAGATCGCGCCAGCTATTTAGAATCCAGAGATTCGGGCGCGCGGCAGCGGCGGGCGGCGCCGGCACTGTTTGCGGCCGAGAGAACGCGGTGACGTGCTGCATGGCGGAAGCGCGTTAATTGTTCCTTAACAAATGGCGGAAATCAACGCTGCTTACGCGGAACTAAATTACAGTCCTCCTCCGTCCGCGAGTGTACCCCAGAGTACCGGCTACCCCGAAGCGGCTACGGAGTCGCGCTGCTCGCCGGCGTCGCGGCCGGAGGTTTCTCGACGATAATCGAAACGCGCCGGTTTAAGGCGCGCCCCGCGGGGTTATCGCTGCCGTCGGGGTTCTTGTTTGACGCCGCGGGATTCTGTTCACCGAATCCCTTCGCGGTGATGCTCGCCTCCTGCACGTTCCCGTTTTTCACCAGCCAATTCTTCACCGCATCAGCGCGTGCTTGTGATAGCTGCATATTGACGGACTTGCCGCCTTTCGAGTCGGTGTAGCCTTCCACCGTCACCATGCTTTCCGGAAATTGCGAAAGTACGACGGCGACCTTCTTTAAAGCATCTTCCGCGTCCGGTTTAAGCGCGGCTTTGTCGTAATCGAAGAGTACGTCGCCCGACAGGTTCATGCTAAGAGAGCGGCCGCTCTGCTGGTTTTGCAGCTCCTGCTGCTCGCGCTGGATTTCCGCCTCACGCTGTTGCAACTCGGCGGCGCGCTTGTCCAGCTCGGCGCGTTTGCGGTCGATGTCGGCTTGTTCTTTGGCGATTTGTTTGTCGGTGGTCTGCGCTCGGGTTGTACTCACGCCGCTGAGTACGGCCAGAATAAGGCACAGGCCGAGCAACGGAAAGCGGGATGATGTTCTCATTTCTTGCTGATTCGTTTTTCTGCGTTTCGCTGATTGCATTCTCAAGCTCGAGGCGAGTGGATGTGTTCCGGGCGCGGCCCCATGCCAGCGAGGCGCGCAGGGATCCTGCGCAAAACGGGAAACCAGAGAAGCATTTTCGCCAGCAGCGGGAGCTTTTGCGTCTGTCGTTGCGCGCTCGGCACGGTAATGAAGCGATGAATCAAAAGTTGCACTGCCTGTATGATTTTCGTGGGCCATTCCCGGCGGCGCTGTACTTCGTGTAGATCATGCAATTCCACCGGCCCGTCGCGCAATTTCTCCGCCAGCAGATTCGCCGTCGCGACCGCGTCCTGAATGGCGAGGTTGATCCCTACGCCGCCGGCGGGCGACATCGCGTGCGCGTTGTCTCCGATGCAAAGCAACCCTTCGCGCGCCCAGCGATCCAGGCGGTTGATCTGCACCGTCAGCAACCGGACCTTGCTCCAATCATCTATCTCGCGAACGCGCTCACCGAGGAATGGCGCGAGCGCGAGAATCTCCGACTGCAATACGGCAACGCCGCGCGCCTGGATTTCAGCAAACGTGCCTTTTGCGATGACGAAGCCCGCCTGGTGGTAATCGCCGCGATTAATGAGCACAAGCAGCTTGCCACCACGGAAGTAGCCAAAGGTTTGTGCGGGATCATTAGGACGCTTGGAAAGGCGCAGCCAGAGTACATCGATGGGCACGCCGAACTCCCGCGATTTAAAGCCAGCGGCGACGTGCGTCACAGCGTGCCTCCCGTCGGCGCCGATGACAAGGTCGGCGCGCGCAATCCGCTCACCGCCCGGCGTTTTTATGCGCACACCGCTGACCCGTCCATCGTCGAACATCAGGCCGACGACTTCGTGCCGCATATGAAGCGAGAAGTGGTCGAACTTGTTCGCCGCAGTCGCCAGGAAGTTCAGAAAATCCCACTGCGGCATGAATGCGATGAACTTGCAGCGCGTCGGCAAAGAGGAGAAATCCGCCACTGTCACTTCATGTCCGTTGATCACTGCGCGGAGTTGGTGCAGCTCCTGGTGTGGCAACTCGAGAAACTCCTCCAGCAGCCCAAGCTCAAACATCAACTCAAGCGTCGATGGATGAATGGTGTCACCGCGGAAATCGCGAAAGAAGTCGGCGTGCTTCTCCAGGACCGCGACGGGCACGCCGGCGCGCGCCAGTAGATAGCCGGTCATCATTCCCGCCGGCCCGCCACCGACAATAACGACACGCCCGCTGATCTCGCTCTCGCTCAAGCGCGGCGCGTCCTGATTTGTTCGAGAATTTCCGCGACCGCCTCGTCGCGCGGTCTTTCGCCGACATTTCCCTGGCCGTGCACCCGAACACTCACGGCGTTCGCTTCCATGTCGCGTCTGCCGATGACGAGCATGGTATGTACTTTCATCTGCTCGGCTCGTTGGATCTTTCCGTTGATTTTATCCGTTGAGCCGTCGATTTCAGCGCGCACCAGTTTTGACCTTAGCTCGTTAAGTATCGCGCGTGAGTACTCGATCAGCTGAGCATCGGTGCCGATCGGCAAAATTCGCACCTGCTCCGGGCTTAACCAAAGCGGAAAATTGCCGGCGTAATGTTCGATCAGAAACCCGATGAAACGTTCATGCGTGCCAAGTGGTGCGCGGTGAATACAAAGCGGCGTCTTCTCCGTGTTATCGCGGTCCTTGTAGGTAAGTCCAAAGCGTTTAGGCTGGGCGAAGTCCACCTGGTTGGTGGCGATGGTGAACTCGCGTCCGATTGCGCTCCATACCTGGACATCGATCTTTGGCCCATAGAAAGCAGCTTCGTTTGGCACTTCCACATAGTTAATTCCGGAGCGTTGTAAAACGCCGCGCACCATCTCCTCTGTCTGAAGCCAGAGCTCAGGTTCATCCACGTACTTCTCCCCCAGCCTGGCAGCTTCATGGGTAGAAAACCGCATCATGTACTTCTCGATCCCGAATAGCTTGAAGTAGTTAAGGTATAGCTGGTTGACGGCGTTGAACTCGGCCTCAAACTGAGCGGGAGTGCAGTAAATATGGGCATCGTTCATTTGGAGAGATCGAACACGCATTAATCCAAATAGCTCGCCGCTTTGTTCGTAGCGATGACAGTAGCCGTACTCAGCCAGCCGCAGCGGTAGTTCGCGATAACTGCGCGGAAGAGCAGCATAAATCTTGTGATGGTGCGGGCAGTTCATCGCCTTTAGGTAGTAGCGATCTGCGGCCGGAATAGCTTCCGTGCTGCCTCCCGGGTTACCTTTTTCTTCTACCGTCATGGGCGGAAACATGGAGTCCTTGTAGTAAGGAAGGTGACCACTTTTTAAGTACAAGCTTTCCCGGGCGATGTTGACAGTACGAACACGTTGATAACCCGCCTCGAACTCCGTTTCCTTGGCCAGCTTTTCAAGTTCTTCTATGAGCGCGGCGCCGCGTGGCAACCAGAGCGGGAGACCAGGACCAACGTCCTCGTCGAAGGTAAATAGTTCGAGCTCCTTACCAAGCTTGCGATGATCGCGCTTCTTCGCTTCTTCCAGCATGGCGAAGTAGTCATCGAGCTCCTTCCTTGTCTTGAATGCCGTGCCGTAGATGCGTTGCAATTGTGGATTACGTTCATCGCCCTTGTAATAGGCGCTGGCGACATGAGTCAGCTTGAATGCACCAATGTTTCCCGTGCGCATGACGTGCGGGCCAGCGCATAGATCGAGGAAGCTACCATTACGATAAAGCGAGATCTCCTCCTCCGGCGGAATCCCCTCGATGATGTCGAGCTTGAACCTGGAAGGAGAAGACCTGCTACCCAATGCTGCCAGCTCACCGCGCCTGCCTAATTCAAGCGCTTCTTCGCGCGAGACGACGATCCGCTCGAACAGGTGGTTGGCCTTTGTTTCGTTCTTCATTTCCGCTTCGATCTTCTCGAAGTCCTCCGGCGTGATACGATGCGGCAGCTCGAGATCGTAGTAGAAGCCGCTGTCCACCGGCGGGCCCGCGGCGAACTGTGCCTCAGGCCAGATCCGCAGGATGGCGGTGGCGAGTACGTGCGCGGTGGAATGCCGGAGGCGCTCGAGGTCTGTCATCGCTGGAGTGTTACTGGTCATCTGGTTGGGTTTGTTCGACGGTGGCTACTTTCCAGCCGCCACGTGATTCAGCCCAGACCAGCCCATAAACGAAAAAGAGGAGCGCGCCAAATGGTTGTACTAAGACAATAGGTGAATGCCGCCACGGGGTGAAACTGATGATCGCCAGCGCGAGAAGCTCGCAGATAAGTACAAGCAGAATCCAGAGCTGCATCGAGCGCGGTGTTTCCGAGCGAAACGCCTGGACGACGGCGAAGATAATGGCCGGAGCTAGCAAGACGTAAGTAGCAGACTCGGTGGCGGGCCCGCACAATACCATCCAGGCGCTGCTCAGGGTGAAAATGGAAACCAGCAGGCGGTTCGCGGGCCATTTCTGAACCCGTCCATGCAGCGTGACAGCGGCAACAACGGCAGCGGAGGCAAGTTGAATGCAACGATATGTCGTTTCGCTCAGTCCGAACGGCCGAAGTAACCTCCACAAATCCTGCGGCGCATTGACGGCAGCCCAGTGCAGGCGGTTGTCGGCGGCGCGCGTGGATATCCAGGAATGATACTGCGCCAGGACATAGCCAGGATGTTGAAGAACAAACGTACTCAGACCGAAAATCAGCAGCCAAAGGAGCAGGGGTCCAGCAAGCTGCCGCGGGTAAACGAGGAGCAGGCACAAACCGAGAGCGAGCGGATACACTTTCAGCCACGCCGCGAACGCGAGGAGCATAGCGGCGGCCATCCAGCGTGTTTCTTTCACAGCAGCGATCGTTCCGAGCAGCGCTGAGGCAAGCAGCAGATTCGCCTGGCCGTCATTCACATTTCCGAGCGCGAAAATTGCGAGCAAGACCAGCACAACCGGCCAGCCTGCGCGCGGCGGCAATTGCGCGTGATGCCACCACGCCAGTGCGAGTAACAGCGCGACGACGGAAACGAAACGCCAGAAGATATCGCCTGCGAGCTGTGGCAGAAAGGCGAATGGCGTCAGCGCCGCGCCGATGGGCGGACTGTAAACGAAACCCATTGCGCCTTCATACAGTGGCTGCGAGTTGAGCCAGTGTTCGCCCGCGGCCCGGTACGTCGGGAAGACATCGTTGCGATGCGGCTGGATCGCCACGCGTGCTGATACGGCGACGAAAATCATGATCCAGAGTACGGCGGCAGCTTTGCCCGCGGCGCCGACGTTTCGCGCAAGGTTCACGCTGTTTTCCGGCAAGCCGACCAGGCGAGATAAACAGGAAGGCCGGTGAGTACGATAAGGAGCCCGATACCGGAAGTCGCCGGCGCCAGAAACACGAGATCAGCGGTAAGAAGCAGCGCGAGAACGGCGGAGGCAACCGGCACCACGGGATAACCCCAGGTGCGATATGGCCGCTCGGCCGCCGGGCGTCTTCGCCGCAGGACGATCACGGCGACTACTAACAAAATGTAGAAGACAAGATCCGCCGAGACGATGTACTCAAGCAGTTGAGTGTACACATTCCCGTACTGGGTCAGGCCGTTTGCGCCCCGGCTCACCGTGCGCGGTAAGGTCAGCAACCCGGTCCAGATTCCCTGCACGATCAATGCGGCGGCCGGCACGTGAAATTTATTTGTTGTCCCGATTCGCGCGAAGAAGAGTCGGTCACGAGCCATCGCGTAGTAAACGCGCGCGCCGGCCAGGATCAGCCCGTTGTTGCAGCCGAAGGTGGAGATCATGATGGCCGCCGCGACAGCCAGCAACCCCGGTGCGCCAAAGATTTCGCGCATCATCGCGCCCGCGACACGGTTCTGCGGTGCGTGTTCGATTGCTGGAAACGGCAGGACGGCGATGTATGCGATGTTCGCCGCGATGTAGAGCAGCACCACTATTCCGCATCCGTAGAGCAACGCGCGTGAAAGATTGCGCCCTGGAATCCGTACTTCGCTGCCGATGAAAGTGACGTTTGTCCAGGCGGTCTGCGCAAAGAGCGGGCCGACCATGCCCTTGCCGAAGAGCAGCGCGATGGCAGCCGCGCCGGTCAGGCGCAATCCCGGCTGTGCCACGGCCGCGCTCCAGCCATTTGCATTTGAGTTCCACCAGTGCGCGCTCAACGCGGCGCTGCCCTGCCTCCAGCCGAATGCCAGACCGATGACGACTACTCCCAAAAGCGCCAGCGTTTTCATCGATGTGAAACTGTTCTGCACAAGCGTGCCGAGCCGCAGACCGCGTGTGTTTGTGAATGTAAGAAGCGCGATCAGCCCGATGGCTGCGAGCTGTTCCGTGGACAAGCTGATGGCGAAGTGTGGCGCGATGGCGAACGGCGCGACAAGGTAATGGTCCGTCGAAACGGCGGGGGCAAAGACACTGAGGAACTTGGCAAAGGCGATCGCGACTGCTGCGATGGTGCCCGTTTGCACCACGAGGAATAACGTCCAGCCGAAAAGGAACCCGAACGCCGGGCCGTAGGCGGCGTGAAGGAAAACGTAAACTCCGCCGGCGCGTGGCATCATTGTCGCCAGTTCGGCGCAACAAAGCGCACCACAGATGGTGAGCAGGCCCGCGACGACCCACGTCAGCAGCAGCCAGCCGGGCGCGCCGGTGAGCCGCGCTGATTCGGCCGAGACGATGAAAATGCCCGACCCAATCATCGAGCCGATGACGATCATGGTGGCGTCGAGCAGCCCGAGCTCGCGAACGAGGTTGCGGGATGCGGCGCTATTCATCGGCCAGGGGGCGGTGCGATGACGATGCCTTCTTCTTCCAGCCGTTCGCGTAAAGTGCGCACGTACTCAACCGCTCCAGGCGTGTCGCCATGCACGCAAATTGTCTCGGCGGTAAGCGCCAGATCGGTTCCGTCAACTGTGCGTACTTTGCCTTCGCGCAACATGCGGATGGCGCGCTCAGCCGCCTCTGTTGCGCCATGAAGCAGGGCATCGGGTCGGGTGCGAGAGACAAGCGACCCGTCGGCGTTGTAATTACGATCGGCGAAAACTTCCGCGACGACTTGTAAGCCACACGCGCGCGAAGCTGCCGCAAGTGCACTGCCGGTCGGCGCGAAAATGATGAGCGACCGGTCGAATCCGGCAATCGCGCGCGCGATTCCGCTGGCGAGAGCCTCGTCGCGCGCGCTCATGTTGTAGAGAGCGCCATGTGGCTTCACGTGGCTCAGCCTGGCGCCGGCGGCACGGCAGAGCGCGCTGAATGCGCCAAGCTGGTAAGTGATCAATGAGGACAATTGAGCCGCCGGGATTTGAATCTCAGTGCGCCCGAAATTTGCCCGATCATCCAAACTCGGGTGAGCACCAATGGCGACGTTTCGCTGCTTCGCTGCCGTGATCGAGTGAAGAATGGACTCCGGCGTTCCAGCGTGAAATCCGCAGGCGATGTTTGCCGAGCTAACGAGCGACAGGATTTCGTCATCGTAGCCGGTGCCTTCGCCGAGATCAGAGTTGAGATCGACCGTCATGCGAAGCGTGTCCGGATGCCGGCGCGAAAAATCGCGATCTCTCGTTCGCGTTGCCGGGCGAGCTGCTGGGCGAAACCGAGAGTCGTTAGCTCGAAGCGCACGTAGTCCATCGGCTGCAATTGTGCGGCACGCGCGAGATCGACGCTGATCACGTGCGCCAATCTCGGATAACCGCCGATCGTCTGGCAATCTGCAAGTAAAACGATGGGAGCGCCGTTAGTTGGCAGCTGGATTGTGCCCGGCGTCACCGGTTGCGAAACCAACATGCCAGCGTGAGTACGTGGAATTGTTTTACCTTCGAGACGCAATCCCATTCGGTCCGAGTTGATGGCGACACGAAAATTCCCCTCGAGAAGTTTCGCACCGGCTTCGGCCGTCCAGTGCTGGCCACGTATAGTACGGAGCGTGGTCATTCGCTCCGGTGCGGCTGGCGACGAGTACGGGCCGGTCCAATTTGCCAGTCGTCCGGTGATTTGCGCGGCAATCCGCAATTCGGATTGCGTGCGGGCACCGAGCGGAAGTTCGTCGCCGTCGCGCAATGCGCGGCCATTGAACCCGCCGAAACGCGCGCGCAGATCGGTGGCGCGGCTTCCGAGAACAAGAGGCACATCGATGCCGCCGGACACGGCAAGCCAGGCGCGGCCATGCGTCGCGAGAATTTCGCAGCTTTCGCCAGGGGCGACGCACGCGCAACGCAGCGGCGGCGACGAATCGCGCGCGATTTTCACTTTAAACCTGCCGCCGCCCCACGCGATCAAACGTTCATCACAGAATCGTAATTGCACGCGCCCGCTCGCGATTTCCAGGCCGGCCGCGGTTTCATCGTTGCCGACGAGAAGATTCGCCAGCCGCAAAGTGGCCGCATCGAGCGCGCCGCCAGGCGTCACACCGAAGGGGCGCCATCCGACGCGGCCACAATCCTGTACTGTCGTCTGGAACCCGGCTGCGGTGACGAGAACCGTCATCGCACTTCCACGCTTGCCAGCGCGTGGTGGAATTCTTCGCGAGAAATCTTGCGGAAGCGAACTTTGTCGCCGGGCGCGAGCAGCGCCGGCGGCGTTTTCCCAGGATCAAACAAACGCAGGTGTGTGCGCCCGATGATGTTCCAGCCACCCGGTGACTCGAAGGGGTAAATTCCCGCCTGGCCGTTGGCGACGGCTACCGATCCGGCAGGAACTCTCGCCCGAGGCGCGGGAAGGCGCGGCAAGTGGAGCGCTTCAGGTAAACCGGCGAGATAGGGAAAACCCGGCATAAAGCCGATACATGCGACGATGAACTCCCCCGCCGCATGCAATTCAACCACCGAATTGAACGGCAACCCGGTCGCGCTGGTGACGCGCTGTTCGTCGAGCGCGAACTCTGGTCCATAGCAGACGGGTACCTCGATGAGCCGCCCTTTTGTTTTCACTCGCTGGCCAGGCGCGACGATTTGCCCGATCTGGCGCTCGAAGTGTGAAGCAATGTCCGGCAATGCGTCGATGTCGCTCAAATGCAAAAACACCGTGACTGATTGGTAGGCGGAGGTGACCTCGGCCACGCCGCGCAGTTTCGCGCGCCTGAGTTGTGCGGCGACACTGAGGGCTCGATCAAGAAGTTCGGGTGCGGAAGACGACTCATCGCCGAAGTCCACGAGCAGCGCCGAATCGCCCAGTGGCGAAATTGTCATCGCAGGAGTATGCGCGTCTGGAATCGGGAAAGAAAGCGCCACGGTTGAATGGGCAAATTTCCAAGCCGAGACCGAAACTCGTACTTATGTACCGCGTTATTGCGAAGCAAAACTGCTCATTCGATTCACAGAATTCTCCGCAATTTGCGTGACCCGCGCGGGCGTTCTGCGCTACAATTCGCCCCCTGGAAACCTCGATATGCGCAGCCGGCAATCCTCAGAGCTGACGGACATCCTGCGCGGCTGGGATGGACGCGACAGCGAGGCGGCCACTCGACTGGTCGCAGCGGTTTATGACGAATTACGCGGCCTGGCGCGACGTCATCTCGCCAGTGAGCGGACCGATCATACGCTGCAACCAACGGCGCTGGTGCACGAGACGTATTTGCGCCTGATCGATCATCAGCGCAGCGGCTGGAAGAGTCGCGCGCAATTTTTTGCCGTCGCGGCGCAGTCGATGCGGCGCATTCTGGTTGATTATGCGCGCGCACACACCGCGGCGAAGCGCGGCAGCGGCGCGGAACACCTTTCGCTGGACGAAACAGACATCCCATTGGGCGAGCGCGCGGCCGAGCTAGTCGCTCTCGACAATGCCTTGAGTCAGCTCGCGATGCGCGATGAGCGAAAAAGCCGCGTGGTTGAGCTACGGTTTTTTGGCGGCTTAACGCTAGAGGAAACGGCCGAAGCAATGGACGTGAGCGTGGCGACGGTGCGGCGAGACTGGACGTTTGCCAAGGCCTGGCTGCATCGCGCCATTAAAAACGGCGGGTAAAGCCGTACTTTGCATGTCTCGGCTCGCAGGAACGGATTTTTCGATTCCAGATGAAAGCTGACTGGGAGCAGGTGCAGGAGATTTTCCTGGCGGCGCTCGATCACGACCCGAAGACGCGCCAGGCGTTCGTGCGCATGAGCTGCGGCGAAAGCGCGACGACGTTCCTGGAAGTATCGACCCTGCTGCGCTCGCATGACGAAGCGGCGGAATTCATTGAAGACCCTCCGCTGCCGGTAAGTGCGTCATCCTTCCTCGGCGGGGCTAACGAGCTCCAGCCGGGTCAGGTCATTGGGGGCTATACCATTCGTTCTCTGCTGGGTATGGGCGGCATGGGTGAAGTGTACCTGGCCGATGACAACGAGCTTGGCCGCGAAGTGGCGATCAAGCTAATCAAACGCGGGTTCGCCAGTGGCGTCGCAGTGCGGCAGTTCCGCCGTGAAGAACGCATCCTCGCCGCGCTCAATCATCCGAATATTGCGCGACTTTACGGCGGAGCTGTTACTGCCGAAGGCACGCCGTACTTTGTGATGGAATACGTCACGGGCGAACGCCTGGACGATTACTGCGATCAACAACGACTGACGTTGCGGCAGCGGCTTGACCTATTCCGGAAAGTTTGCGCGGCGGTGAGTTACGCGCATCAGCGCTTGATTATTCACCGCGATCTCAAGCCGGCCAACATCCGTGTGACGAGTGAAGGGGAGCCGAAGCTGCTCGATTTCGGCATCGCCAAGCTTCTCGAGAAACAATCGGACGCAACGCTTGCCCACACCATTACGCTGGCGCCGGTAATGACGCCGGATTACGCCAGCCCCGAGCAAACGCGCGGCGAACCCATGACGACCGCGACGGACATCTACAGCCTCGGCGTTGTCCTCTATCAGTTGCTCACGGGAGAAAAGCCTTATGGCAGACGGATTGGTAACGCCGAGGAAATGGTGCGCGCCATTCGCGAGAAAGAACCGGGCCGGCCGAGTACGGCGCGCAAACAGAACGAATCGACCACCAGGAGCTGTAAGTCGTTAGAGAGCGGCGCACCAAATCCGGCGCAATCCCTCTCACGCTCAGCGCTCCCCGACTCGCGCGCCCTCCGGCGCGACCTGGACAACATCGTACTTATGGCGTTGCGCAAGGAACCGGCCCGGCGCTATGCCACAGTCGAGCGGTTTTCGGAAGACATCCGGCGCTACCTGGAAGGCCGCCCGGTGTTCGCCCGCAAGGACACACTTGGTTATCGCACGACAAAATTCATCGGGCGCAATCGCCTGGCGGTCACGGCAGCGGCTTTGGTCACCTTCTCGTTAGTCGCGGGAATTATCGCGACGACGTGGCAGGCGCGGAAGGCACGCCAGGAAGAAGCAAAAGCGAAAAGCGTGAACGAGTTTCTCGAGCAGATGATCAGCTACTCGAATCCGTACCTCGATTCATCACGCAAGAATGGGCGCGTCACCACCATGACCGATATGCTTGATGCCGCAGCGCAACGGCTCGAAACGGGAGACTGGGAACCTGCTCTTAAAGCCGAGCTCGAGCGCATCATTGGCGGCTGCTATTCGGGCCAGGGGAGACAGCGAATCGCCGATGAGCACAGCGCAAAGTACGTGGCCCTGGCCAGCAGACTCTACCGACCTGACGACCCGCGACGGCTGCCCGCCTTGAGCACGCAGGCCTGGCTTCTTTTTTCCAAAGGCGATTTTGCTGCTTCCGAGCGGCTTTATCGAGACCTGTTGCCGCGTTTTCGTGAGGCATACCGCCGCGGCAAAGCGGATGAAGTCGATTTTGCCATGACGCTGAACAACTTTGCCTGTTTGCGCCGCACCCAGGGAGATTCACACGAGGCAGTGCTGCTCTTCCGCGAAGTCCTTTCTCTCAACCCACAACTCACCATCGATTCTGATTCGTTCCTGCAAACGGTCCGCTGTACTCTCGCTTTGTCCCTGGACGACGAAGGGAACTTCGCCGAGGCGCTGCAAACCGCACGCGCCGCCGTCGCCGCCAGCCAGCTCGCGGGCCATGCCGACACGCCCGCGTTCGCTTTCTTACAAACCGTGCTCGGAGGTTTCCTTACCGAAAGCGGGAACTTCAAGGAAGCCGACGCTGCTCTGGCCGGCGCTGAAAATATTTTGCGCCGCTATTTCAGCCCGGTCCACCTGTGGCTTGGAGATAACCTGCGCAATCAGGCGACCTCGCTTTATCGGCAGGGGCGGTTCGCCGAGGCGAAAGCGAAGAACGACGAAGCGCTGCAAATCTATAGCGAAAGTTTCGGCCCGTACTACGACCAGTATCCCACCGTACTCGTCACCAAAGGTTTGCTCCTGGACAAGACGGGTCACGCCAGCGAAGGCGAAGCCGTCCTGCGCGAAGCGTTGCAGTTGCGGCTCAGCTCACTCCCGAAAGATCATTTCTGGGTCGGCATGGCAGAAGGCGCGCTGGGCGAATGCCTCGCCGACGAAGGGCAACGCGCCGAAGCAGAGAAGATGCTGCGCGCCGGCTGCGACATTCTCCGGAATAAGTTCGGCCCTAACGATCCACGCACGCGCGCCTTGCGCGAGACGTTTGCCTCGTACTTTCCCGCGCGCGATCTCTTGCGTTAACGACGGTACTTCGCTGCGCCGAAATTCACTCGCCCGGCGCAGTTCAATTTCGATCCGTCGCGAGAATGGGAAGCGCGCCCGCACATCCCTCCCACGTCACTCTGCAATGATTACTTCTTTACGATCTCGGCGTTCTCGATCATCGCGATGCCGCTCCGCTCGGCCATCTTGCCTTTGATCGTGACCGTTTTGCCCGCGTACTCAGCCAGCTCCGCGTTCATCGGCTTGTGTTCGCCAACGACAATGTAGGCTTTCCCGTCGGAAACAATGCCGACGGGGCCGTTGCCGCGAATGCACTTCGCCGCGCAGCTCGCATGCTTCTCGCCCATCGCGTTATGATCGACGTAGCACATCATATCGACCACTTCGCCGGTCACTTCCTTCGTCGCCGAAGCGTCGAGGTTGTCCTTGCCCTGCTCGTCTGCGCGCACTGCCAGCGGCGATAACGCCACCGTGGCAACGAACGCGGCGGTCACAGCCACTTTGATCGTCTGTGGGAATTTGGAATTAAACATGGTGCAAATCTGAGCCGAATCACGTCGCGGTCAATCGGCGTTAAAAGTACAGCGGAGATGTTGGTCGAGATGAGCGCGCGTCACGCGGGCCGGCCCACTTCTGGTGTCTTAACTCCGCTACTTGTAGGCCCGGCGGCGACATCGTACTCACCGGCATTGAAGTGGCTGCGCAGCGCAATCACTTCCCGCAGCATGCGCAGGCTGTCGCGTGCAAAATCGACTTTGCTCCCCTCGTAATGATTCCATCGTACCGGAAGTTCGCGCAGCCGCAGCCCCGCGCGCTCGGCAAGAAAAAGCAGCTCGACGTCGAACCCGAAGCCATTGACGCGCGCCGCGGCGATGACATTGCGGCAGGCCTGCATGCGGAACGCCTTGAAGCCGCATTGCGTGTCCCAGAATGGCAGTCCCGTCGCCACCCGGACAAGCAGATTGAAAACGCGGCCGCCTTGCTCTCGCCGCCATGGCTGCCGGTTGCCGATCAATTTCCGGTCGAGCGCGCGCGAGCCGAATGCCACGTCGGCCTCGCCCCGCGCAATCGGCTCGATGATTTTCGGCAGCTCGTCGATGGGCGTGGAAAGGTCCGCATCAAAAAACGCGGCGATCGGTTTTGTCGCAGCCAGCAGCCCTTGTCGCACGGCCGCGCCTTTGCCGCGGTTTGGAGAATGTTCAAGCAAACGCGCCGTCAGCATTGCATGCTCGGCGAGAACTTTTCGGACGACCTCGCCGGTGCCATCGGTCGAGCCGTCATTCACCACGATGAGCTCGCTGCCTGCACTCCGCGCGCACAGATAGCCGATGGTCGCGCGCAAAGTGTCACCGATTCGCGCCGCTTCATTGAATGCGGGCACAACAACGGAAATGGCGGGCAACATGGGAGCGCGCTGCCATTCGGCAGCACACGCAACCAAGCAAATTCAATGCTCCCTGTAAATGTCGATCACGAATTTGCCATCGGGCCCAAGATAGCCCCGGTACATTCCGCTGGTATTGAATGGAAGCGCGATGTTCCCATTTTTATCCACCGCGATGAGACCACCGTCGCCCCCGAGTTTGTGCGCGTTTTCGAGCGCCGCCTCACACGCCTCACGCAAACTCATTCCGCGGTCTTCCATTAACGCATTGACCTCGTGCGCCACGGATGCGCGAATGAAGTACTCGCCATCGCCCGTGCACGAAACAGCGCAGGTCTCGTTATTGGCATAAGTACCAGCGCCGATGATGGGCGAATCACCCACGCGCCCGGGCAACTTGTTCGTCATCCCACCGGTGGATGTTGCGGCGGCGAGGTTTCCGTTTTTATCGCGAGCGACTGCGCCCACCGTGCCATGCCGGTCCGCATCGGTGAAGATGAATTTCTTTCCGCTCGCGCCGCTCGTTTTCTCCAGCGCTTTCTTCAGCGCGTCCCAGCGTTCAGGGGTGAAAAAATATTTCGCGTCCACCAGCGCGATGCCGTTGCTTTTGGCAAATTCTTCCGCGCCCGCTCCGACCATGAACACGTGCTTCGATTTTTCCATGACGGCGCGGGCCAGCGTGATCGGGTTGCGCACGTGCTGCACACAGGCGACCGCACCGGCGGCAAGTGTTCTGCCATCCATGATCGCGGCATCCATCTCGTTTGTGCCGGCGCTGGTAAAAACAGCGCCTTTGCCGGCGTTGAAATGCGGATCATCCTCCAGTACGCGCACGGCTGATTCCACCGCATCCAGCGCAGTTCCGCCGCTCTGCAAAATGTTCTCGCCGGCGCGGAGCGCGTTCTCAATCCCGGCGCGATATTCTTTCTCGCGTTCCGGCGTCATGCTGCTGCGCTCGATCGTGCCGGCGCCGCCGTGCACCACCAGGGCGACGTTCATGGGGTCTTCCGCTTGCAAGGAAATCGCGGCCAAAGCAAGACAGCCGATTGCGAGCGAAGTCAACTTCACCATGCTGGCAGAACAGTGATTGTACTTAACTTGCGCGCCGCTTCCACGCAGCTTCAAAGTTTTGTCCGCCGCCAGAAATGGCGGGCGCGTCCGCTGAAGCGCGTTGTGCTGCCACTGCGCCAGGCCAGACGATTGCTGAAGCGCCTTTGGTCAACGCCGCCACGCAGCGAATCGTCCACTTTGGCGTATGCCGATGCTCATCCGGAAGTCAGCGTACGCGAAATCTTTCCAGCAGAAATGGTGAAGCTTCCGCCGCTGCCGTTTGCTCCTACTGCGGGAGTTCGCGAAGAAGTCTCGCGGCCGGCTTTCGTTTTCGAGATTCCGAACATCACATTCTGGGCGTACTACGGCGGCGCGGTTGTCACCGCTGACAATGCGTTACTCGGCGATCTTTCGCCCGACGTGTGGGGCGCGAAACAACATCCGATTTTTTCGCAGTGGCGATTGCCGGCAGCCAAGCTGCTTGGCGGCCGCACCGCGATTGCCCTTACGGCCGAAGCCGCGGGAAATTACTATCACTGGATGCTCGATCTGCTTCCGCGTTTGTTTCTGCTGAAACACGCCAGCGGTAACTTTTCCGGTTACGACCAGATCTTGATCAACGGCACGGGAGCAAGCTACGAACGCGAATCGCTCGCCGCGCTGAAAGTACCAGCGGAGAAGGTGCGGTATGTCGATGCGCAGCATCGCTTTCAGATTGCGTCCGCGGTCATTCCGTCGATGGATCACCACACCTGCGTGATTGCGCCTTGGAAGGTGAGCGTCTTGCGGCAACTCGTCAGCGCTAGTGAACATGAACGCCGCATTTATATTTCGCGGCGTCGGGCAGCGGTGCGACGCGTTCTCAACGAAGATGAACTTGCCGGTGTACTACGCAGCCACGGTTTTGAAGTACTCGCGCTGGAAGATTTTTCCTGGTGTAAACAGGTGCGGATTTTCAGCCAAGCCGCCGCCGTCATTGCGCCACACGGAGCCGCGCTCGCCAATGCGGTGTTTTGCGCGCCGGGAGCTCAACTGATCGAGTTGAGTACGCGCGCCGGTTACCGCAACTGGTTTTGGCAGCTCGCCGCCGCTGCCGCTCTCCGTTATCGCTGCATTGAAGCCATTCCCGCACAACGCTCCTCATCGCGCTCGCATGCGCACGAAAACGACGACATGCTGGTGGATTGCGCATCCATCGCGCAGGCGCTTGCAGGCTTGTAGTTAAACATTTGCTTGTTGCGGGTAGCTGAACTGAGGCACGTTGCCACCCATTATGGCCAGCGCGAACGTTGATTCGGAGGAATCTTCTCCGGCGATTGCGACAAATCCCGTCGTGGTCGTGCAGGGCGTCGGCCATCTTAGCCGCGAGCTGCTGCGCGAGGTTGGCAGCATTTTCTGGTTTATCACGCAGACAATTACCGAAACCTTCGATCGCATTCGTCGTGGCCGGCTCCCTTTTCGCGCCGCCAGTTTCTTTCGTTACAGCGAGCGCGCCGGCGTCGGCTCAGTACCGCTGGTAGGATTAGTCTCGTTTTTCTTGGGGCTAACGATGGCGCTGCTGACTGGGTACCAGCTACAACGATTCGGCACCGAACGTCTCGTCCCCGGCCTGGTTGCAATTGCATTCACGCGTGAGCTGGGGCCGTTGCTTACCGGCATCATGCTGGCAGCACGCATCGGCGCGTCCTTTACGGCCGAACTGGGTACTATGCAGGTATCCGAGGAAGTAGAAGCAATCGAGGCGATGGGGATCGCACCATTGCGCTTCCTGGTCGCGCCGCGAATGATCGCGCTTTTCGCCCTCATGCCATGTCTTTCTACCATCTCGAGTCTGGCAGCGATCCTCGCTACCAGCTTTATCTCACGGCTGTACTTCAATATCGCTTTCGTTTACTTCCTCGACCTGGTCAAAGACGCGCTGCTCATCCGTGACATTATCACCGGCATCTTAAAGAGCTTCATGTTCGGATTACTAATCGGTGCGATCGCCTGCTATCGTGGGTTGACGGTGAAAGGCGGAGCAGCGGGTGTCGGCACCGCCACCACTTCGAGCGTGGTTACCGCCATTACTACCGTCATTGGCTTCGATACTCTGTTTAACGTCGTTTACATCGTGTTCTTTCCGTGAACCAGCCCAGCCATGTGGTCGAATTGCGCGATATCTATCTGCAATTCGACGAGAAGAAGGTTTTGCAGGGCGTCTCCTTAAAGGTCAATGCCCACGATCGTCTCGTTATCATGGGCCAAAGCGGCAGCGGCAAGAGTACCATCCTGCGTCTCATCCTCGGTCTTATTCAGCCCGATTCTGGCGAGATATTCTTCAAGCAGTTTGAGATTACCCGGTTGAAGCGCCGCAAACTTCAACAAGTGCGGCAGAACATCGGGATGGTCTATCAATACTCGGCCCTGCTCAGCTCGCGCACGGTGCGAGAAAATGTCGCTTTGCCTCTCGAGGAGCTTACGACCAAGTCGCGCAAGCAAATTAACGAAATCGTGGAAAACAAGCTGGAGCTGGTCGGGATGGCTGATGCCAGCGATCGCATGCCATCCGAGCTAAGCGGCGGCATGCGTAAACGGGTGAGTCTTGCCCGGGCGCTAGTACTCGATCCCGAGCTCATCCTTTTTGATGAGCCTTCCGCAGGTCTCGATCCGGTTATTAGCTCTGTTATTGACGAGCTAATTATTAGCCTGACGGAGAAGTCGCAGGTCACTTCGATCATTGTCACGCATGAGAT
>JAFASN010000072.1 GCA_019244415.1 Verrucomicrobiota bacterium
ATGATTTCGGCGGGTTTGTTCCCGGCACGAACACGCAACCCGCCGGGTGGGCATTCAGTTACAGCCTGCTCGGTCAAACGCCGCCGAAGGTCACGCCGACCGATGACGCCACCATTTACAATCTCACCTGGCATTATGTCGGCGGCCCTGGACTGCCCATCCAGATCAAGGGCCCCCAGGCACTCGGGCTGTTTTCCGCCGAATCAACCACCAACCTGATGAAAGAGGGCGAGTTTGCGGCCGAAGCGACCAAGAACACGGGCCCGTTCTCCGGAACGCCGGTGGACAACATCGGAAGCGTCGCCGTTCCAATTCCGGAAATGTCCGCGCTTTTGCCCACGCTTGGCGTCTGCGTGCTTGGCGGCATCGCTTACGCGAGCTCGTACCTGCGCAAACGCGCGCGCAGCTAACGCTTTAGTAATCGCAGGCCGGCGCCACGCGTTGGAGCGGGACGCGTGGCACGTGCATACGAGCCGTGCGCGTGCGTATGTTCCCGCGGTGAACGCAGTACCAGCTCGTCTTGCGCAAATTTTTCTCGTGGGATTACTGCCGTGCTGGCTGAGTACAGCGCACGCCCAGAACGCCTCCCCGTCGCCTTCGGCAGCTGTCGCGACAACACCAACGCCGACGCCCACGCCCACCGCAGTTCCGCTGCCCGACATCGTTTCGGCGTCTGACGCCGCGGCACAGCAGCTTGAGCAAATACAATCCGAGATTACGTCCGATCAGACGGGCGCGAACATTACGCGCGATCTTCCCGCCGCGACACAACAGATCGAGGCGCAGCTCGATGAAACGCGACGGCTGCTCACCCCCGGCGTGCCGCTCGATACCGTCCGCGGGCTCGACGCGCGCTGGCAGAAACTGTCCACGCAGCTGACGTCCTGGACACGCGATTTGACCGATCGCGCGACCCTCCTCGATCGCCAACTGGCACAAATGCCTGATCTGCGCACCACGTGGAAGTCAACGCTCGATCTGGCGCAGAACTCGAACGCGCCGCCCGAGTTGATGCAGCGGATCGAGAACGTTATCACGTCAATCGACGCGACCGAAACGGAGCTAAAGAAACGCCGCGCCGCTGTACTCACGCTGCAAACGCGTGTGGCCGAGCAGCTGCAGCGGGTACAGGGCGCATTGCGCTCGGTCAAATCAGCGCAAAGCGCTGCCGTGAACCGGATCTGGGTGCAGGATAGCCCGCCTATATGGAGCCCGGAAGTCCGTACTGCGGCTACGCAGGCGCTTGTGCGCGATAGCCAGGTCTCGCTTGGTACTCAGGGTTCGCAGCTCAGCAATTATCTCGCGCGCCAATGGCCACGCCTCGTGTACCTTGGCCTGCTGCTGCTCGCGTTTGCGTTCGCCCTTGAACGCGTCAAACGCCATGCTGCGCGCTGGACAGAAGAGGACCGGACGCTCGCGCGCGCAAATCGCGTTTTGCAGTTGCCGTTTGCCACTGCTTGCGTGCTGGCGTTCATCTGCGCACGCGCCATCCTCGGCGACGCCCCGCGTGCGCTCTGGGTCGTACTCGCCACACTCGCGCTCGTCCCGATCGTCGTGCTGCTGCGGCAGCTGATTGATCGCCACCTCTTTCCGATCGTCAACGCGCTGATCGTACTTTACATCGTCGCGCAGTTGCGTGCGCTCGCTGCCGGCATGCCCGTGCTCTCGCGCATCATGTTGCTCCTGGAAGCGCTGGGAGGCGCGGTCTTCCTCGCCTGGTTTATCCGATCAACGCGTCGCTCCGGACCACGCACCACTTCCGCCAGACTCACGCGTACAGGGGCGCGGCTGGCGTTCATCCTCTTCCTCGTTGTCTTCGTAATAAACGTGCTGGGCTACGTTGCCCTGGCGAATTACCTCGCCGCCGGCGCGCTGGCCACGGCGTATCTTGCCGTGCTGCTTTACGCAGCCGCTGGCATTCTCGAGGGCCTTGTCTTTTTCGCGCTGCAAATCCGCCCGCTGTCCAAGCTCGCCGTTGTGCGTCATCACCGGGCGCTGCTGCAACGGCGCCTTTCGCGCGTGATAAAATTCATCGCGATTATTGCCTGGGTGCTGCTTTCGCTCGGCGCATTCTCGATCCGCGAGGCAGTCATTAATTATATCGGCGGCCTGCTCAATGGCGAGATGACGCTCCGTTCGTTGCACCTCTCGCTGGGCGCCGTACTTGCCTTCGTGATCACGATCTGGATCACGCTCCTGCTCTCGCGCTTCATTCGCTTTTTGCTCGAGGGAGAAATTTACGACCGGCTTCATCTCGCACGCGGCTCGGCTTACGCCATCTCCACGCTCGTTCACTACGTCGTGTTGCTGCTCGGATTCTACGCCGCAATCGCCGCGCTGGGCGCCGACATGACGAAGTTCGCCATCCTCGCCGGCGCGTTCGGCGTAGGCATCGGTTTCGGTTTGCAAAACATCTTCAACAATTTCTTCTCCGGCCTGATTTTGCTGTTCGAACGACCGGTGCAGGTGGGAGATGTGATCGAAGTGGGCAGCAACACAGGCGCGGTACGGCGAATCGGTATTCGCGCCAGCATCATCACGCTTGCGGACAAGTCGCAGCTGATCATTCCCAATGGTCAGCTTATCTCGGATAAAGTGACGAATCGCACCATCTCGAGCCGGCAGAAACGGATCGAGATCACCATTCGTGTCGACTATGGCTCGGACCCGAAGCAAGTGATCGGGTTACTGATGAAAACTGCCGCGGCGGATCCCAAGGTGACGCGAGATCCCCCACCGGATTGCACATTGCGGGAGTTTGGCCATGACGGACTTGTGTTTGTACTTGGCTTCTGGACCGAAGATGTTGCCCGGTTCCAGTTCGTGCAAAGCGATGTTGCCGTCGCGGTGAACACCGCGCTGCACGATGCCGGAATCGAGATACCGTATCCGCAGCGAACGGTGCACGTCGAACAGAACGCCAGCGCGAGCGGGCAGTCGTTAGCGAATCGAAAACCTCGTACTCATCCCGGCGGCAATTCGAATGATCGCTGAACCGTGCTGAGTACGGCGCCACGCGAGTGCGCGGTTGCCGCGAGACTGCCGCACTCGCTCGGTCAGCCGCCGCTCTCGACCGCTTTGATGCTCCTGATGGCGCCTTTGCGCACGTTCCCGCTGCCGATACGGCGCTCCTGCGTTTTCCTCCCGCCGGTGATACCGGGCGTGACTTGCAATGAGCCGGCTGGATTTCGTTCTACGTTGCTCTTTTTTCGTTTGGTCGTCATTCGTGTGAAGTTCGCAGTACAGCATCCCTGCGCGCTTATGGAAGCATAGAGTCGGTTACGACTGAGCCGTCGTTACCGGGCGCGGCTCTGTCGAACGGCGCGAGCTGAGCGCAGCACGGACAAAGTTATTGCCCAGTTCCCACATCGGGCCGGGAAACTTGCGGCATTCTGTAAGAACAGAATCGAGAGCCTCGACGAACATCTCCACCTCGCCCTCACCAATGATAAGCGGCGGCAGGATTTTAACTACATCCATGGCGTGGCCCGCCACCTGGGTGAGAATACGATGACGGCTGAGCATCTGGGTCACGACCATTTGGGCAAAGAGCACCTTATCTACTTTGTGAAGTAGCTTCCACGCCATCTTAAGCTTGAACTCGCTCGGCTCATGAAACTCGATCCCGATAATCAGACCTTTGCCGCGGACTTCTTTGATGAAGGAATGCTTCCTCCGCAGATCATCGATCCGCTCCATCAGCAGAGCGCCCATCCTGGCGGAACGATCGACTAGTTGCTCGTTATCAATTACCTCGAGCGCAGCCAGCCCGCAAGCCATGGCAAGGTTATTACGGCCGAAGGTAGTCGAGTGAACTACGCACCGGTCCATTCTACTAAACGTTTTCTGGTAAATATCGCGGCGAGTGATAATGGCCCCGCACGGGACGTAGCCGCCACTTAGCGTCTTAGCGAGAGTAATGATATCCGGCTCCAGGTTCCAGTGTTCGAACCCAAACATCCTGCCCGTGCGCCCAAGTCCACATTGTACTTCATCACTAACGAGAAGTGTCCCGTACTTGCGACATAGCTGCTGCGCCTTCTCGAAAAAATCTGTCTTGGGATAGTTACAACCTTTTCCCTGCACCGGTTCGATCACGAACGCGGCGACGTCACCCTTACTTAGCTCCCGTTCGAGCGCAGCAATGTCGTCGAGCGGGATGCGCGTGTCCCATTCATCCATGAGCGGGCCGAAACCTTCCGTGAAGCTATCGCAGCCCATGAGTGACAATGAGCCGAGGCTAAGTCCGTGGAAGGCGCTGGCGAGTGAGATGACCCGCTTTTTACCTGTCGCGGCACGTGCGAACTTAAGCGCCCCTTCCATTGCTTCCGTACCGGAGTTACAGAAAAAAACGGCATCAAGATGGGCCGGGGTGCGCTTGACCAGCGCTTCGGCGAGAAGTCCGCTTAAGAGCGAACAATCCATCTGCACCATGTTAGGCAGGTCGAGATCGAGGATGTCACGGATGGCCTGCTTAACTACAGGGTGATTACGCCCGATATTGAACACGGAGTAGCCGCTCAGGAAATCGAGGTAGGCGTTATTATCCATGTCGTAGAGGTAAGCCCCTTCGGCACGGGCATAGACTTTGTCGAACCCGATGACGCGCTGCGCCGCCACGAGTGTGCGGTTTATGTAGCGATGGTGCAGCTCATAGTTCTCGCCTAGCCGCGAGGCGACGATTTCCTTGAGGTCAAACGACATGGCTCAAGCTCAGCGATTCAGGCCGAAAGGCAACTCGCCGGCTCGTTTAACCGCGGCGGCGTTTACTTCCGTTTAGCGGCTCGAGGTCACTCACCAGCTCGAGATCGATCGTCCAGTATCCCCCCTGCCCTTTCCAAAGAATCGCGATCCGTTCTTCTTCGGGCTCGATTGATAGGAACTCAGGATGCGGCACCGGGAGAAGCCTGCCGTCCGGCATACGCAGACCGAAGGCGCGAAACGGCTGTTCTTCGAGCCGTTCTCGCAATGCCGTGCTCGTCATTCCTGACGATACACCAGGCTGCCGCGCAGGCCAGCGCCTCGCCTCAATCGCGATTAATCTTGTACTTCGACCCGCTCGACGCGACGATGTTCGCCGGTGCCGGTGTAATGAAGGATGACGCGTTTACCCGGCTGAATTACGTGCCGGTCGATTTCCTTGCCGGTCTTATCGACGTAATGCACGGTTTTCCCAAGTACGTAGCTAACCGGATTATCGTGCTCCTTGATGACGATTGTCTTGCGATTGTGAGTCGTGACCGTGCCCGACGCCGTCTCGCTGGAAGAGGTCGTTGCCTCGTTTGAAGAGGTCGTCGTCTCCGTGCTGGAAGTAGCGGCTGCGCTGCCTTCTGGCGATGGCGACTGAGCGAACGCTAGCGGTGCGATGCAGGCGCACATGAGAGTGAGAGTGAATCGTTTCATATAGTTTATTTCGTGCGGTTCAATGGCATTGGACGCGGCGGGTGTCTTTCTGTTCATCAACATTCGTTGTGCCGGCTGAACCGCTCGCTACTTTGCGCGCAGTATGAGCAATGATCCGCCGGTCACACCCGAACTGGTGCGTCAGCACGGTTTGACGCCGGAAGAGTACGAGCGCATCGAACGCATCCTCGGGCGGACGCCGAACTTCACCGAACTCGGTATTTTTTCAGTGATGTGGAGCGAGCATTGCTCGTACAAAAACTCGCGACCCGAGCTGCGGAAGTTTCCCACCACTGGCGCTAACATTCTCGTGAAAGCCGGCGAGGAAAATGCCGGCGTGGTGGACATTGGCGACGGGTGGGCGGTCGCGTTCAAGATTGAATCCCACAATCACCCAAGCGCGATCGAACCGTTTCAAGGCGCGGCTACCGGCGTCGGCGGAATTATTCGCGACATTTTCACGATGGGCGCACGCCCCGAGTTTTGCCTCAATTCGCTGCGGTTCGGCCCGATCGCGGAATTGGCGAATGCCGAGTGCCGACTGCCGAGTGAAATCGCAAATCGCAAATCGCAAATTGCAAATAATCGCCGGCTGTTTACAGGCGTCGTCAGCGGCATTGCGCATTACGGCAACTGCATCGGCGTGCCGACAATTGGCGGCGAGATTTACTTCGACGAGAGCTTCGAAGGCAATCCGCTGGTCAATGTATTTTGCCTCGGTTCACTACGGCACGAGCAACTCGCGCGCGGCGCAGCGACGGGCGTCGGGAACCCGGTTTTTTACGTCGGCGCCGAAACCGGGCGCGACGGACTCGCGGGCGCGGCGTTTGCCTCGCGTGAGCTAACGGACGAATCCCGCGAAGATCGGCCGGCGGTGCAAGTAGGCGATCCGTTTAAGGAAAAGCTGCTGCTGGAAGCGTGCCTCGAGCTGTTGGCGACCGATGCCGTCGCCGGCATTCAGGACATGGGCGCGGCAGGTTTGACGTGCTCGACGTGTGAAACGGCCAGCCGCGGTGGCAGCGGGATCGAAATCGACCTCGCGAAAGTACCGAAACGCGAGCCTGGCATGACGCCGTACGAGATTCTGCTGAGCGAATCGCAGGAGCGAATGTTGATCATCGCTCGGCAGGGCAAGGAAGATATAGTACGACGAATCTTCGCGAAATGGGATGTGCCGTGCGCAGAAATCGGGCGCGTGACTGATGACGGCATTATGCGCGTGCGCAACAACGGCAGCGTGGCGGCGGAAATTCCGGCGAAGCCGCTGGCGGACGAAGCGCCTATGTATTCACGCGAAGCTGCAAGATCCACCGCAGAGAACCCAGAGGCCGCAGAGTTCCTGGAGCAAATCTCCGCGATTTCAGCGTCCGCTGCGGTAAATTCCTTAAAGGAACTCCTCGCTGATCCGACGATCGCGTCGAAGAACTGGGTTTACCGGCAGTACGATCACACCGTGCGCACCGGCACGGTGGTGAAACCCGGCTCGGATGCAGCAGTCTTTTACATTCGTGAAGCGAACAAATTTATTGCGGCGACCACTGATTGTAACTCGTTGTACTGTGCACTCGATCCCCGTGAGGGCGGCCGAATCGCTGTGGCGGAAGCGGCGCGCAATCTCACCTGCTCCGGCGCGCGCCCGCTTGCGGTCACGGACAACCTCAATTTCGGCAACCCGTACAAACCGGAAAACTTCTGGCAATTGCGCGAAGCGGTGGAAGGCGTCGCGGAAGCGTGCCGCGTTTTCGGCACGCCGGTCACCGGCGGGAACGTCTCACTTTACAATGAGAGCCCGTCAGGCGCGGTCGATCCGACGCCCACAGTCGCGATGGTCGGAGTGATTGACGACGAACGGCACATCACCACACAATCGTTTAAGGAAATAGGCGACGTCATCATTTTGATCGGCGAGATCGGATCCGGTCTGGGAGCGTCGCGCCTGCTCAAGGTTAGCTACGGCAAAAAGATCGGGCCTGTGCCGCAGTTGTGCTTCGAACGAGAGCTCGCCGTGCAAAATGCCACGGGGGATCTCATTCGCGCTGGTCTTATAAGGAGTGCGCATGATTGCAGCGAAGGCGGCCTCGCTGTTGCGCTGGCCGAATGCTGTTTTAACGCAGAGAAGTTGTTGGGCGCCGATGTTACTCTTCCGAGCCAGAGCTCGTTAGCTGAAACGCTCTTTAACGAATCGCAATCGCGCATCATCATCTCCTGCCGTCAGCAAGACGAAGAGCGCGTAGTTTCGGAGCTGAAAAGCAGAAGCGTTCCACATGCAAGACTTGGCAGGGTCATCTCTGACGAGCTGCGGATCGAGGTCACCGGCGAGGACTTCGCGTCGAAAACTGCCGAGCTGTACGAGCTGTGGTGGAATGCGATTTCTCGCGCCGTCGAGGACAATTCGGAGCCGTTGCCCAGCTTGTGAACGTGGCGCTGCGTCCCGCGTCGCTTCTTTGTTGCCGGAGCCTGAGTACGCCGCGTACGCTGCATTGAACCGGTTGGAGATTCAACCATATTGAGTCCAAGTGTCCGCTGACCTGCTCACGCACGACGAACCTTCAGATCGCGCGGTGCTCCCGCAGCACGAGTGCGGCATTTTTGCCGTGTTGGGCCACCCGAACGCGGCGGTACTCACGTACTATGGATTGTTCGCGTTGCAGCACCGGGGCCAGGAAAGCGCCGGCATCGTCACCAGCAACGGCCCGGGCTCCACTTTCCATCTGCACCGCGATATGGGTTTGGTCTCGCAGGTGTTCGGCGCCGAAGAACTCGAGCGGCTGAAAGGAACGCGCGCAGTCGGTCACACGCGTTACTCGACCACTGGCTCGAGTACACTCAAAAACGCGCAACCCTTCGTGGTCGATTGCTACCGCGGGCAGATCGCCGTCGCACACAACGGGAATCTCATCAACGCCGGTGTGCTGCGCGATGAGCTTGAACGTAAAGGCTCGATCTTCCAAACCACGGCTGACAGCGAGATCATCCCGCATTTGCTGGCCCAGCCGCTGCGCAATGGCGGGAGCCCGCTCAGTGTTTTGCGGCGGCTCGAGGGCGCGTTTTCGCTCATCATCATGAGCGAGCGCGAAATCATCGGTGTGCGCGATCCGTTTGGTTTCCGCCCGCTCGTACTCGGCCGGCTCGACGGGGCTTACATTCTGGCGAGCGAAACCTGCGCGCTCGATTTGATCCACGCCGATTTTGTGCGCGAGATCGAGCCCGGCGAAGTGCTGATCATCGGTGAAAACGGCGTCCGCTCGGAGTGGCCGTTCCGCGATGAACCGCGTGCGTTCTGCATGTTTGAGTACGTGTACTTCGCGCGGCCCGACTCAATCATCAGCAACGTCAATGTGGCGAAAGCTCGCACAGAGATGGGCCGCGAGCTGGCCCGCCGTTTTCCAGTGGAAGCAGACATTGTCGTGCCCGTCCCAGACTCGGGCAATTACGCCGCGCTCGGCTTTGCGCACGAGCTGAACATTCCTTACGAGCACGCCTTCGTGCGCAATCACTACATCGGGCGCACATTTCTCCAGCCGAGCCAGCTTATCCGCGACTTCGACGTGCGGGTGAAGCTGAACCTGATCAAGGAAGCGGTGGCCGGAAAACGCGTCGTCGTCATTGACGATTCGATTGTGCGTGGCACGACCGCGCGCGCGCGCGTCGTTAACCTGCGCGAAGCCGGCGCGCGTGAAGTACACATGCGCGTGAGCTGTCCGCCGCACCGGTTCGCCTGCCATTACGGGATCGATTTTCCTGATCCGGAGAAGCTGATCGCGAACCGGATGTCGCACGAGCAGATTTGCGAATACCTGAACGTGGACAGTCTCGGTTATCTGGATGTTGAGGGAATGGTGAAAGCCACGGGCCAGCCGGCGAACTCGTTTTGTCTCGCCTGTTTCACGGGCAATTATCCGCTACCGGTCGATCCCGAGCTGGACAAGTTCATCATGGAAAAACGGGAGCAGCGTGCCCGCGCGCTGGCGGACGAAGAAGCGCAGCCGACGCTGTTTGCCGAGTTGAAATAGGCATTGTTATTCCGAGCGAAGCCAAGCGGAGTCGAGGAATGACAAAGAAAGCGTACACCCGCGCGGGCGTGGATGTTGACCTTGGCAACAAGCTAAAAGGCGGCATTCACAATCTCGTTAGCTCGACGCACGGACCGCAAGTACTCGGCAGGATCGGCGGATTCGGCGGACTTTTCGCGCCGGATTTTCGCGGCATGCGCGAGCCGGTGCTGGTGGCGAGTGTCGATGGCGTCGGCACCAAACTGAAGATCGCGTTCGCGGCCAACAAACACGACAGCGTCGGCGCCGATCTGGTGAACCATTGCGTCAACGACATCGCCGTCATCGGCGCGCGGCCGCTTTTTTTTCTGGACTACATCGCGGCGGAGAAGCTCGAGCCGCGCGTGTTTAATCAATTGTTGCGTGGATTCACGCGTGCCTGCCGCGCGGCGGGTTGCGCGTTGATCGGCGGCGAGACTGCGCAAATGCCGGGCATGTATCAACCCGGTGAGTACGATCTGGCCGGCTGCATCGTGGGGCTGGTGGATCGTAAAGAATTGATCGATGGCAGGCGCATTCGCGCAGGCGAC
>JAFASN010000011.1 GCA_019244415.1 Verrucomicrobiota bacterium
GGCCGTTCGACAGCTTCCTGGCGCTACGCGGATTGAAAACGCTGGCGCTGAGAATGGAGCGGCATTGCTCGAACGCGCTGGAGATTGCGCGCTGGCTCGAGGAACAGCCGAAAGTGAAGTCGGTACACTATCCCGGTCTGAAATCGCACCCACAGCATGACCTCGCGCGCGAGCAGATGCGCGGCTTCGGCGGAATGGTCACGGCGATCCTGAACACTGACCTCGCCGGCACGCGCCGTTTTTTGGAGAACACGCACCTGTTTGCGCTCGCGGAAAGTCTTGGCGGCGTCGAAAGCCTCATTAATCATCCCGCCATCATGACGCACGGCGCCGTGCCGAAGGAGCAACGCGAAGCTCTGGGCATCACCGACTCGCTGGTCCGGCTCTCCGTCGGCGTCGAAGACGTGCGGGACTTGATCGACGACCTTGATTTCGCGCTGGCGGCGATCTGAACCTTATCGCCAGGCGAAATCGAGCATCCCGTCTCGGTAGCTTTGAGGTTACACCGCGCGATTCCTCGGCTACGCTCGGGATGACATTCTTCCATGGGCAACAGTTTCGGTCAGCTCTTCCGGGTTACGACGTTCGGTGAATCACACGGCGGCGGAGTGGGTGCGGTGATCGATGGTTGCCCGCCGCGGATCGAGCTTTGTGAAGCGGACATCCAGCGGGAATTGAACCGGCGCCGCCCGGGACAAAGTACAATAACGACACAACGGCGCGAATCCGATCGTTGCGAAATTTTGTCCGGCGTTTTCGAGGGGCGCACGCTCGGCACGCCCGTCGCCATTCTGGTGCGCAACGAGGATGCGCGACCGGAAGCATACGAAGCGATGCGGCACACTTTCCGGCCCTCGCACGCTGACTTCACTTACGAGGCTAAGTACGGAATTCGCAATTGGCAGGGCGGCGGCCGCGCTTCCGCGCGAGAGACAATTGGGCGCGTGGCGGCAGGCGCAATTGCGCGAAAGGTCCTCCGTACTTTGTCACCACAACTCGAAATCCTGGGGCTGGTAAAAGAGCTGGGCACGGTGCATGCCGCGGTGGATTTATCGAATGTCTCACTTGAGACAATCGAATGTAGCACGGTGCGTTGCCCCGAGCCGGCGGCGTCGGCAAAAATGATCGAGCTGATCGAACGTGCACGTGCCGAGGGCGACTCACTTGGCGGTATCATCGAGTGCGTGGCGCGCAATGTTCCAGCAGGCTTGGGTGAACCGGTATTCGACAAACTCGAAGCGGATCTTGCCAAAGCGATGTTGAGCCTGCCCGCGAGCAAAGGATTCGAGATCGGCTCCGGATTTGCCGCCGCCCGGATGCGCGGTTCGGAACACAACGATCAGTTTGAACACCGTGACGGGCGTATTCGGACGAAATCCAATTTTTCCGGCGGAGTACAAGGCGGAATTTCCAACGGCGAAGAGATTGTTTTTCGGGTGGCGTTTAAACCGACTGCGACGATCGCGCGCGAGCAAAGCACGGTGACGCGCAGCGGTGAAGAGACAACGCTCGCGGCGCGTGGGCGTCATGATCCATGTGTTTTGCCGCGCGCCGTGCCGATTGTTGAAGCGATGACTGCGCTGGTACTCTGCGATCACGCGTTGCGGCAGCGCGCCATCGATTTCCCACGCGCGTGAACCCGCCGGCATCAGCCGCATGGCAGCTAGCCTTCACTTCATGCGCGGTTATGATCGTGCTTTTCGAAATAGTACGCGGATGGCGCCTTGGCTTGATGCGCGAACTGGTGGGCATCATGGCGCTGCTTTCCGCGTGCGCTTGCGTGGCGATCGGCGGCCGCGCTGTGCTGCCTCTTGTGCGGCACGTGATCAGGCTGCCGGACATGCTGCTGTCGATCATTGCCGGTGTGCTGCTGGCCGCCATGGTTTATGCGGTGATTACGAGCTTGGGCGTCGTTTTGTTTCGGCGCACCAGCCAGCATGAAAGCAAAACGGTGCGGTTTGCCTGGGGCAGCAGTGGCGCGCTGCTGGGGATTTTCTTCGGCCTCTTTTTCGTCTGCCTGATCTTCGTGGGCGTGCGTCTGATCGGATCGCTCGCTGCCGCGCAACTGCATTCGCGCCCGGCGTTGACCACAGCCACGATGCAGCCGGTTTGGAACCGGCCGCTGCAAATCAAGGGCAGAACGCGTCCGCCGGAGGCGGCGCCGAGCGCCCTGGCCACCTCGCTCGCGCAAATGAAAAGCTCGATCGAGAACAGCGCGCTCGGTGGCGTGCTGCAACAAATCGACCCGACGCCGCCGCGCGTTTACCGCACGATGGAGACGCTTGGCGCTGTGGCGACAAACCTGCCGCGAGCGGAGCGTTTCCTCAGTTTTCCCGGCGCGCGCGAGATCAGGGAAAACCCGAAAATCGTGGCGCTGCGGAACGATCGGGAAATTGCCGGATTGATTTCGCACGGCCGGATTCTCGATCTGCTGCAAAACCAGCGCGTGATCGACGCGATGAACGATCGGGCGTTGCGCGAGCGCATCAGCAACTTCGATCTGGAGCGTGCGCTGGATTACGCGCTTCAGACGCAATAGGCTCCCGCAAATCGGCCACGAGTACACCGCATCTGGGAAATGGAATTGCGCAGCTCGCACATTCTCGAAAGTACCCGTGATGCAGTTCTGCGGAGGCGACGCGCATCGGCGTGAGCTCTTTAGCGATTCTTATCGCACCGGATAAATTTAAAGGAACGCTCACTGCGGCTGAGGCAGCGGAAAGCATCGCACGCGGCGTTCGCGACATCCTTCCTGGCGCGGAGATGGACATCGTGCCCGTTGCCGACGGCGGCGAAGGAACAGCCGAAATCATTTACCAGGCAGTGCGCGGTGAGTGGGTGATGTGCGCTGCGCATGACGCGCTCGGCCGCTGTATCGAGGCGCGCTACGCCTGGATGGAGAAGACCAGAACCGCGGTACTCGATATGAGCGAAGCAGCCGGGCTGCGGCGGCTCGGACCGGGCGAGCGCGATATTATGCGCGCCACAACATTCGGCGTGGGTGAAATGATCAGGCACGCGGCGAAACTCGGCGCGGCCGAAATCATCGTCGGCCTTGGCGGTAGCGCGACAAACGATGCCGGATGTGGATTAGCGCGTGCGCTGGGATTTCGTTTTTTTCGCGGGAACGAAGAGCTGGCAAACGGCCCAGCCGATTTGAGCGAGCTAACGAGAATAGTACCCCCGGCTGAGCTAACATTTCCGAAGATCATCGCGGCAACTGATGTGCAGAATCCGCTGCTTGGTGAACGCGGAGCGACGCGCGTGTTTGCCGCGCAGAAGGGCGCTACATCCGAGCAGATTGACGTACTCGAAACTGCGCTCGCGAATTTCGCCGAAACGATTGCGCGTGATTTTCAGCGCGATTTCCGCGGAGTACCAGGCGCCGGGAGTGCCGGTGGACTGGGCTTCGGATTGCTAAGCTTCTGTTCCGCGCAATTGCGCTCTGGCTTCGACGTCGTAGCCGAAGTGCTCGGGCTCGAAGAAAAAGTACGACACGCTGATATCGTGATCACCGGAGAAGGCAGGCTGGATGCGCAAACGGGCGAAGGCAAAGCACCTGCCGGCGTGGCGAAGCTCGCGCGGAAATGGGGCAAACCAGTGTACGCGATCGTGGGCGAACGGGACGCTTCCGCAGACTTGTTTGATGGCGTGTTTGAGCTTGCCAGGCTGCCAGTCAGCCGCGGGCGTGCAATGGAATGCGCGTCGGAGCTGTTACGCAAACGCGCGGCCGAGCTTACCCGCGAGCTTGTCAATCGTCGTGCGACTTGTCGTAAAACAGAATGTTAAAGAGCAGCAGGATTCCCGCGCCGGCGGCGAAGAGAAAAAAGATAATGGCGAGCCCTGGATAGCCCCAAATGCGAAACGTTGTTTCGACGCGCATCAGCATGGCCGCGCCGATGATTAGTGCGGCAATGATGACACCGACAGTGATTCGATTCGCAATCTTCTGGAAACCGAGAATGAGCGTTTTCTCATCGATGGCATCGACGGAGATCTTGAATTCGTTGTTCGCGACGGCGTCGAGCAGCTTGTTCAGTCGCGCCGGTAAACGCTGGATGAGATCCTTCACTTCCAGTAATCCGCTGAAGAGATTTCCGGGCGAAAGACTCTTGACCAGGCGCTGCTGCATGATGGCCGCTGCTTCGCGGCGAATGACTGCATTCGGATCAAAGTCCGGCGCCAGCGTGCGCCCAACCTGGTCGAGGTTGAGCAGAGTTTTGCCGAGCATGGTTAGCTCGGCCGGCACGCGAATGCGACAAGCGGCGGCGCTTTGCGTCACCTCGAGCACGAGACGGCCCACCTGCATTTGCTCGATTGTCGCGGTCTTTTGCCGCGCCACGATCGCGGAAATGCGGCGGGAAAATTCGGTCTGGTCGAAATCGTCGAGTGGCTCGCCGATTTTGATGGCGATCTGCGTCGCTTCTTCGCCGCGGCCTTCGGAAATCGCCAGCAGCAATTGCAGCAGGTCTTCCTGAAAACGCGGCATGATGCGCCCGACCATGCCCAGATCGAGCAACGCGATGCGGTGATCTGGTGTAAGGAAAACGTTCCCGGGATGTGGATCGGCATGGAAGAAGCCATCCACGAGAATGTGGTGCAGGTAAGCGCGAAATAACTCGTCGGCGAGAGCGGCGCCATCGAACTCCATCAGCGCGACACGGCTCAGCCGGGTGATTTTCGTGCCGGGCACATATTCCATTGTGAGTACGCGCGCGGTGCTGTAATCGTTTATCGGCGCGGGCACGATGACGTGCTCGAATGTTTTCAGCTGCTCGTGAAAGACGGTGAGGTTATGCGCTTCCTGCCGGTAATCGAGCTCACGCATTAAGCTTTTGCGCAGCTCATCGAGCATGCGGACGAATTCGTAGCGGCGCCCCAACTCGGTGTGCTCGTCCAGAAATTGCGCGATCTCCTCGAGAGCATCCAGATCTTCGACCATTTGCTCGCGGATTTCCGGCCGCTGTACTTTGACGGCCACGGCGCGTCCGTCGCGCAAACGCGCACGATGCACCTGCCCAAGCGAGGCTGAAGCCATCGGTTTGACTTCAAAATCGGCGAACGCGCGCGACATGCGCACACCCAGCTCCGAGGTAACGATTTTCTCGACCTCGTTGAAATCGAATGGCTCGACCTTGTCCTGCAAACGCGCGAGCGCATCGAGGTACGCTTGCGGCAAAAGCTCGACGCGAGTGGAAAGTAGCTGGCCGACCTTGACGAATGTCGGCCCAAGCTTCTCCAAATCGTCGGCGAGCTCTTCGGCTTTCGCCGCTTCTTTGGGCGTGACTTGCTCCTCGGCGTTTAGCGTTTGATCGAGGCCGCTCTGCTTTACGAGGTCCGAGCGCCCGTACTTGGCAAAGAGCCAGGCGATCTGCTGGTAACGCTTGAGATGTCGCGGGTTCAGTGAAATGCCCATGTCGTTTAAATCGGTAGAGAAGAAGTCGTGCCACAGCGGCGCAAGCGAGTCCGCAACGGCTGATTGCGGTGTTACGCGCTTAAGGGTAACACTGGCGCCGTACTTACCGGCGGTGCGAGCTGCTCTGGGTGTTACGCTGCTTTGGCGTAGCTGGCGCGGTCGTCGGCATCAAGCCAATCGAACAGCGGCGTCGTTTTCGGATCGAGCCGCAGTTCTTGTAACTGCTCGATGTACCAGTCGCGTTTCTCGGGATTGTAGTACGGATTTGATTTGTTCATCTCCTCACACCAGGCCCGCTTTTCCTCTGCGCTTTTAGGCGTGCCGTGTTCATCGACCCACCGCGCAATCTCGTCGTCACTCGCGCCGCGCTCGACCACGGCTTTGAACTCGTCGCCTTTGATGCCTTTCCAGCCGAAAAGCATGTTATCGAGCGGGCAATCGAAATGGTACTCACCGATATTGCCCCAAAGTAGCGCGCGGCATTTATCGATCGTGCGGCCCAGGATGACGTAGCCACCCACGCGCGTATGCGGACTGCGGGGCGCCTCTTTTGTTAAATCTTTGCCTTCTTTGTTCATGTGAAACTCTAGGCCAACGGCTCCGGTTCGCCACTTTCTGAATTGGATGCGCAAATGCCGGAGCAACTGGCCGCAATCGCCTTCTTCAGACGCACGCACGCCGCCGCATCCGATTCCTCAGTATGGCTCAACAAAAAGAAATTATTTCCACCATTAACTCTCTCGTCGAAACGCTGAAGGACGGCCAGGAAGGATATCGTCAGGCCGCTGAGGCCGTCGCCGATCCGCAGCTGAAGACGCTTTTTAACGAATACTCGCTGCAGCGCTCCCGTTTCGCCGGCGAGTTGCAGAACGAGGCGATTACCTTGGGTGAACACAAACCGGAAGACTCCAGCAGCACAGCGGGCGCCATGCATCGCGCCTGGATTAATCTGAAATCTGCCATCACCAGTCGCGATGACCACGCCATTCTGGCCGAGTGCGAGCGGGGTGAGGATTCAGCCGTTAAGGAGTACCGCGACGCGATGGAAAAGGAAGAGCTTTCCTCGCCCGTGCGCGACCTGATTTCGCGGCAGTACACCGCCGTGAAAAGTGCGCACGATCGCATCAAGCAATTGCGCGACGCGACCAAGAAAAGCTAGGTCGCAGTCATTCCGAGCTTGTCGAGGAATCCCGTTGTGGAACCCGGAAGGCTGTTTCGGGATTTCCTCGGCTTGCCTCGGGGAAGAGGTTCAGTGGGCGCTCGCGAGCTGTGGCGTTTTCGGCGGGGATGAAGGTGATCTCGCGCCGTCGAGCAGCTTCGTGAACTCACGCGGCTCGCGATTGCGCCAGCTGCCTTTGTGGTAGGCGTAGCCGGCGATCAGCGGCAGAGCGATCGTCGCCTCGGCGTAGACCATTTGCTCCGCGCCCTGGTCCACTTTCCCCCACGAGTTTGCTTCTTTAAGGGTCGAGCCGCTGAGCGCGCCATCGCGCACGTCAGCAACGGTGATCTGCACCGCGTACTTGTGCATGCCGACATTGAACCCGAGGTAATCGCCCGCAACTACTGTGTCCTGTGCGAAATTTTTTGGCACACCGCCGCCGATCATGAACAGCCCACTCTGTTTCGCTTCGATTTTGATTTTCGTGAGCTCGAGGAAATCCTTGGCTGAATCGATGCTGAGATGGTGCTCCGGGTTGGTGTACTGATGATGGATCAAACCAAAGCCGGCACTGCAATCGCTGAATGCGGGAACAAAAATCGGGACGTTTTTCTCAAACGCGGCGAGGACGACGGAGTCGCGGTTTTTCCCATGCGTACTTAAGTACCGCCCCATCTCGCGAATGAACTCGCGGGATGAGTACGGCCGCGGCTCGAGTGAATCCGCGATTTCGCCGCACGTCGCGTCGCACACGCGAAGCTGGTCTTCATCAATGTAAGTGTCGTAGATGCGATCAATGGCGAGACGGCGCAGGACGTCGTCGTTCATGAAAATATCGCCACGATAGTGTTTGAACCCGAGCGCTTCGAAGAAATCCTGATCCACGATGATTGCGCCGGTCGAAACGATCGCATCCACCATGTTGTTTCGGACGAGATCAACGAGCACGAGTTTCAGCCCGGCGGAAATGAGCGATCCGGCGAGACAAAGAATTACGGCGCAATCCTCCTCGCGCAGCATGGCATCGTAGATGTGCGCGGCGCGGCCAAGATCGCGCGCGGAAAACGCCATCTTCGACATCGCTTCGACCAGCGGCACGACGTTGTGCTGTTTGATATCAATATGTTCGACGACTTCGGCCAGCAGCTCGGATTTCGTAGGGTTCATCGTTTTACTCTTTCCTGAATGACGAAGGATCTTGCGGTTTTGCCCTACGCAAACCGAGTGCGGTAATCAATCGGTTTTTGCGAGATCGCTAGCCGTCCCGCCGCTGAGGATGAATCGCGCGCGGCCGACGCGCAGCCAGCAATCTGAATGCCAGGGTCAGGCCTTGTATTTCCCCTCGCTGCTTGGCGGGTCATTCCTGAGCGCGGCCCCGAGACGCGTGGGCCGCCTGGCCAGCTCGCCGCCGCAATTAGGGCAGATGTGGTCTAGTTCCTCCGCGCATCGAGCGCAAAAAGTGCATTCAAAGGAGCAGATGTACGCACCGGGTGCGCCCGCCGCGAGATCGGCGCCACAGCGCTCGCAACCGGGGCGCATTTCAAGCACGGGCAGAGCCTTTCTGCAAACGCGTCCTACTCCGCCTCAAGCCACTGCATATAATCGCTCACGCCTTCTTCGAGCGAGAAGCGTGGCTTGTAACCGAGGCCGGTACGCGCGTTGTCCAATACTGCCTCGGTGAAGCTCTGGTAATGCGCGTGCGGATTGTCGATGTACTGCGGCTCGAGATTGGTCTCGAGAGAGCGATTTAAAATGTAAACTAGCTCGTTGAAAGAGCGCGCCTCGCCGCAGCCGAGATTGTAAATGCCGCTGCTTGTCGCTTCCATCGCCTGCATCGTTCCGGCCACGATGTCTTTCACATAAACGAAGTCGCGCTTCTGCTCGCCGTGCTTGAAAATGCGGGGGCGCTCACCGCGTTTCATCTGCTGCGCGAGCTGATGAACCATGCTTGCCGCCGCGCCCTTGTGCGCTTCGCGCGGGCCGTAAACGTTGAAATAGCGCAAACCGACGATGATCGCGCCTTCGTTTTCGGCGGCATATCGCGCGGCGAGATTGTCGAGCATAGCCTTCGAGAATGCGTAAACGTTCGTCGGCGCAGCCTTGCTCGATTCGGTGCTCGCTTCCGTGGCAGCGCCATAGGTCGATGCCGAAGAGGCATAGATTACGCGCGTGTTGTTGCGGGCAAACTGCAATAAACGGCGAAAGCTTTCCACGTTGTCGTGCACCTGCTCGAACTGATTGTGGTTGGTGGTGTCAGTGATGGAAGCGAGATGGAAAATGGCGTCGAACTTTTCCTCGCCGAACTGGGCAGTCCAGTCGAGCTCAGCGAGGTTTTGTGCGACGAAATCGCCCTTGTAACCAACGAGATTTTTGAAGTCGCCGGAGCGAAAATCATCGATGACGGTGAGGCAGAAACTTGGGAAGCGGTCCTGCAACTCGAGTACAAGATTTGAGCCGATGAAACCGGCGCCCCCGGTGACGAGCAGGTTTAATTTGTTGGTCGAGGTGGGCAAGAGCGCAGTGTAATAGCAGAGGCGGATTGGGTTGTCACGTTGCGCGGCGACGGATCTCGAGCTGCGCAAGAAGCGAGAGATATCGCTGCGGCGGCGGTAAGTACAGCGTCTGGTGTGCCACGCATCGGCAGAGCTGATAAAATTTATGGTTGAGCGAGCAGGGCCACGCCGTCATGATTGCGGCAGTTCTTTGCGATCCTAGTCCCGAATAACGTTCGGGTTGATTTGTGGATCGGCGCGAGAAATCCGGTGCGACACCGGAGCAGTTGCGCTGCTGTAACTGGATACGATTTCCCAGGAGCCAATCGTTGCGCGAGCGACGGTGAAGGCGGGAAAGAGGCGAGGTTCAGTTGAGAGTTGATGGTTGAGAGTTGAGAGCCGCGGAAACCAATCTGAGTCTCTCAACTCTCAACAAAAGACTCTCAACTACTTCAAAAGCCAGGAGCCAGAATATTCGACCGATGCCACCTCATTCGGCAGCGTGACGCTCGACCGGTTTGCTCCGGCCTCGCTCACGTTGACAGAACGATTCCGGAATTCGCCAGTCCGGCTCGGGCCGAAAAACTTCTTCGCAAAAAGAAGAATGAGAGCCGGGCAAACGGAAATCATCCGCAAGTCTGCCTCTCTTCGACAGGAGGAGATTTGCCGTGAAAATTGGTTCTCTATTTGTAGCAGTCACACGAAACTCGAGCGGCGGCACGATGCCGCTTCCGCGCGGCGCACGTGTCTCGCACTCGCGAAATCCCTCGGCGCGTGCAACGCTGCCGAAGCTCGTTTTGGCGGGAGGCGTGCACTATCTGCTGGCTGCGCGTAAATCCCTGGCGACAATCATCGCGCTGCTTGGCAGCGGCATCGTCTTGCTGGCGCAGGAAGCAACACCGACAGCGACTCCCACGCCTTCAGAAACGGCGGAGGAGCCGATCGTGATCACAGCGACGCGCGTGGATACTCCGCTCGATCAATCGCCGGCGAGTGTCAGCGTGATTGATTCATCGGAATTCGAAGAGAAACAGATCGAGCGAGTGGCGGATGCGCTGCGCGAAGTACCCGGCCTTTCGGTCGTGCAAACGGGCGCGCCGGGTCAACTCACTTCTGTCTTCACCCGCGGCCTGCGCAGCGAACATACGCAGGTATTGCTCGATGGCATTCCGATCAATCAAGGGCTGCAAGGCGCGTTTAATTTCGCCGATCTGACAGTCGATGACATCGACCGCATCGAGGTTGTGCGCGGCCCGCAGAGTACGCTGTATGGACCCCGCGCTATGGCTGGGGCGATCCAGCTTTTCACCAAAGTGGGCGATGGCCCGCCGGCGTTTACCTTGAGCGAGGAAGGGGGTACTTACGCGACGTTCCGCGAAGCGTTTCAAACTTCCGGCAAAATCGATCAATTTGATTACTCCATCAGCGCCAGCCGGCTCGATACGGATAATGCCCGGCCGAATAATGAGTACCGTAACACCGCAGCGGTCGCTGATGTCGGCTGGTCACCGAACACCACGCTGCGCATTGGCAGCTTGCTTACTTATTCGGTTTCGGAGACGGGCGATCCGAACTCGATCTTCGATCCACGCCCGATCGATCATTTCCTGACCGAGCGCTGGCTCATCGGTCCGCACCTCGATTGGCAGGCGACCGACTGGTGGGAGCACAAGCTCGTCCTTGAGTACGACCACGAACGGCAGGTGAACAACCCAAACCAGGACGGTTTTGTCGGCCCGACCCGTGCGCTCTTTGAGCGGACACAGCTCGACTACCAAAATAATCTTCGCGCCACCTCGTGGCTGACGATCACCAGCGGCCTTTTCTACAGCCGGGTAAATGCGGGCCAGGAACGGCCGTTCGTTTCGCAAGCCTTCGGACCACAACCGACCTTTGTCAGCGATCACACGGAGCAAATCGGTGCGTTTGCCCAGCTTACCTTTCAGCCGCTGCGGGATTTGATTTTCGTGAGCGGCGCTCGAGTCGATCACTTCAATCAGTTCGGCGACATCGGGACATGGCGTGAAGCGGCCAGTTATCTGGTCGAGAAAACCGACACGACGTTGCACGGCAGCATCGCGACCGGTTTTTCGCCGCCGAGCAGCCAGGATAAAATCTTCGGCGGAAACTTCGGCCTTCAGCCGGAACGCGATCTCGGCTGGGATGCTGGAATTGAGCAACGGTTATGGAACAAGCGCGTGATCATCGGCACGACGTACTTCCATAACGATCTCTCGAATCTCATCGGCTACAGCGGCGAGTTCGCCACGCTCAATCTGGGCGCGGCTCGCACGCAAGGTGTCGAATGCGAGCTGCGGGCGCGACCATTCGACCGACTGGAACTGGTCGCGACCTATACTTATCTCGATGCTTATACAGTCGGCGCCGCCGATAAAGAGCAACTGCCCGGCGCGCGCTTGCCTCGTCGGCCGCGCAACGAGTTCTACGCTTCCGCCTCTTACCTCTGGTTTCATCGGCTCCGCACGACGTTTTCGGCGAAGTTCGTCAATGCGCGCGAGGACATCGACTTTAACTCGCCCCAAACGCCGCCGCCGAACTTCGACGTCGAGGATTACAGCTTCGCCAATTTCGCGGCTGAGTACGAGATCAATCGCCACCTCACATTATTTGGCCGCGTCGATAATCTTACGAACGAACATTATGCCGAGGTGTACGGTTTCCCGGCGCTCGGTCGCGCTGCTTACGGCGGCGTGCGCGTATCGTTTTAGCGAGTGTAGGGGCGTATGTTCTCACGTGCGGACGACGAGGTCGAAGGCGCGTGCGGGTAAGGACACCCGCCGCTACAACAGCTTTTCATGATCGGACACATGTTCACTTGAACATCCAGCGTGATTCACTTAGGTGCAGCAAGTGAACCCGCTGTTTTACGTGCTCGCCGGGGCTGTGCTCGCTGGTGTTCCCGCGGTACTCGCGTTCGTACTCACGCGCGACCGGCGGCAGCACATCGATTTGACGCAGGAGCTCGAGCGGCTGGAGCGTGCGCAGGAACGCAGTGAGAAGTTGGTTCGGGAAGAGTTTGGACGCAGCCGCGAAGAATCGGCGGGCGCGGCCCGGGCACAGCGCGATGAGCTGAGCAGTGCCTTGAAAACGGTAAGCGATACGACATTGAAATCCCTCACCGAGATCAGCGGCATGCTGCGTACTCAGATCGAGCAGGTGACCGGCCAGGCGCGGCGGCTCACCGATAATGTCGATAGCCGGCTGAAGGAATTGCGCGAGGAGAACACGCGCCAAATCGAAAAGATGCGTGCGACGGTGGATGAGAAGCTGCACGACACGCTCGAGAAGCGGCTGGGCGAATCATTCAAGATCGTCAGTGAGCGGCTCGAGCTCGTCCACCAGGGTCTTGGCGCGATGCAGCAACTGGCCAGCGACGTAGGCGGATTGCAACGCGTATTAACGAATGTGAAAACACGCGGCGGTTGGGGAGAAGTACAACTCGGTGCCTTGCTCGAACAGGTGCTTACGGCCGATCAATTCGAGCGCAATGTTCGCACGCGGGATGACAGCGGGGAGCTGGTCGATTTCGCGATTCGTCTACCGGGCGAGGGGAACGGCGCGTCTGTCTGGCTGCCGATCGACGCCAAGTTTCCGGTGGAAGATTATCAGCGATTAATCGCGGCCCAGGACAGCGGCGACGCGCCGGCGACGGAGGGCGCTATCAAGAATCTCGAAGTACAACTGAAAAAATGCGCCAGGGATATTTGCGCGAAATATATCAATCCGCCGAAGACGACGGATTTTGCGCTCATGTTTCTGCCCACGGAAGGGTTGTACGCGGAAGCAATCCGCCGTGTCGGTCTGGCCGAGCAGGTTCAGCGTGATTGTCGCGTGGTCTTTGCCGGGCCAACTACCCTGGCTGCGCTTTTAAACAGCTTACAGATGGGATTCCGCACGCTCGCGATCCAGAAGCGTTCAAGCGAAGTCTGGAATTTGTTAGCCGCAGTCAAGACCGAGTTCGGCAAGTTCGGTCACGCGCTCTCAGCGGTGAAGGACAAGTTGGACCAGGCGGCGCGCAAAATGGAAGACGTCGATCTAAGGTCGCGCGTCCTGACGAAGAAGTTGCGCGCCGTCGAGGAGCTACCGGAGAATCCGCAGCCGTTGTTCCGCGAACTACTCGAGCGCGATGAACAACCCGAGGACGAGAGCTAGCTCGTTATCCTGCGCGAAGCGCAGCGGAGTCGAAGGATCGCGTCAAGCTAAGGTACAGGTTCGCTGCGGGATCCCTTCGACTCCACTCGGGATGACGAACTTCGGAATTTAATAACTAGAGCGACTGGTCCCACTTCGCCTTATCTTTCAGCATAATTTCGCGAAGGAGACGAACAGGCGGCATGCCGTGGTCGAGTACCTCGTTGTGGAATTTCTCGAGCGAGAACTTGTCACCTTCCTGGGCTTTGTAGTCGTCGCGCAACTTAAGTAATTCCAGCTTGCCCAGGGTATAGTTCATGTATCCGTAATCAAAAGTTCCGCGCATGGCTTCGCTGCGAGCCGGCTTTTCTTCGTAGTAGCAGTTGTCCATGAAGAACTTCGTCGCTTCGTCCACCGTCATCTTTTGCGTGTGCATTTTGATCGAACAACAGAGGCGGCTTAGCCGAAGTAATGCTTCCGATGCCTGGGCCATGCGGTACTTCGCCGCCCGTTTCTTTTCCTCGTCGGTACCCGGCGGTTTCCTGGGCGAACCGAAGCCCTGCTCGAGCATCATCTGCTCGCAGTAATGTGCCCAGCCCTCGATGAAGGCGTAGCTGCCAAAAATCTTCTCGATCTTTGTCGCATTCGAAGAGTTCAGATGCAGGAACTGAACATAGTGGCCCGGGTACGCTTCATGGATAGAGGTAATATCCGCGGTGTAGTAATTGAAAGCAGTGAGCCACTCTTCCTTCTGTTGCGGACTCCAATCTGGTTCGACTGGTGTTACATAGTAGAAAGCTTCCGTCGCTTTCGTTTCAAACGGCCCGGGAGTATCCATCGAGGCAAAGGTCGTCGCCCGATCGTACTTAGGCGTTTCCTTCACCTGGGCGCGAACGTTGGAAGGCACTCCGACGATTTTGTGGTCAATGACGTAGCTGCGAATACTATCCAAGTCCTTACTAATGTCCGGGATGAGCTTCTCCGCCGCTGGATGTTCTTTCTGGATTTCCTTGAAGACCTCAGTCGCCGGCTTGCTCGCGTCGATTACTTTCGCTGCATCGGCGAACACCTGTTGTTCCTCCTTCATTTTAGCTTCTCCTATCTCAAGAATCTTCTCCGGCGGAATATCGACCAGCTCGGTTTCGCTTAACCAGCGCTGGAAGCGTGCGGCGCCGATGGCGAACTCCGGACTCGCCTTTGGTAGCTTTTCCTTTTCGAGCCAGGTGGCGAAGTCAGTGAGCGACATCGCAGCTTTACGATTCACTTCCGTGAACGTGCCGCGTACTTCCTGGTCTTTCACCGCGTCCACCGCTGCAACCATGTCGTTGCGCAAAAAATCAGCGGAGCTGCGCGCCATCTCGATGGCAAGCTCGACCAGGGGTCGCGGCAAAACCGGATCAAGGTTGGTTTTGCCGGCGATGAGAATGTTCGGGATCTGTGCTTCCACCGCGGTGAGACTGCGGACCCGATCCTCCAGCGGCATCCAGTTGCGCGCGATGTAGATGTTGAGGCTGGCGCATTCCGCATACGTGATCGGATTGCGCTCGTACTCACGCACGTCCTGGAAGGTGAAAAGTTCATTGGCGACGGCGGTTTGCAGGATGCGGAGGTCAATGGCGGTGCGTGCGCGCAATTTGTCCGGCGCGAACTTGCGCAGCCGATCATCGAATCTGCGCAACCGCTGAAGCTCGGCGTCGAGCGCGAGCCGGTTGTAATCGGGCGCGCGGCCGTCGTACTCGTGCAGCCCCAGCTCGGTGCCAAGCAGCGGCCGAAAATCGAGGTAGCCTTTGATGAACTCGTCCGCGACGGCGTTAAAATCGGCATCAACGTTTTGCGCAGCCCGAGTGAGAGGCGCCAATGCGAGTACGAATACGATGAGGCGGAAAAATTTTAGCCAGGTCATGCCGAGCGAAGTCGAGCGATACCGTGGCACACCTGCAAAGTAATTCCGCAGGATTCTTCGGCTCCGTTTTGCTTGCGCTCAGGATGACGGAGTCGCTGGCCGGGGACGTTAGCCAATGCTTTGCCCGGTTGCCAAAAAATTCGCGCTGGGCGAAAATCACCACGCCATGAGACGGCGGTTCGTTTTGTTAATTGCGGCGCTGCTGACGGTATTCAACGCGATTCTCGTCATGCGCGTTTTCACTTTGCGCGCGGCGGATACAAACACGGACGATGGCTACACGCAGATCGCCGTTTTTGCCAAAGCCGTGCAGTTGCTGCGGCAGGACTATGTGGATGGAAACAAGACGAGCTATCATGATCTGATTTACGCGGCAATGAAGGGGATGCTTTCGTCGCTCGATCCGCACAGCCAGTTCATGGAGCCGGAGGATTTCCGCGAGATGCAGGATGATACGCGGAGCCGATTCAATGGGCTGGGCATCGAAGTTTCGCAAAAAAATGGTGTACTCACCGTGGTAACGCCGATGGAAGATACGCCGGCGGCACGCGCGGGAATCCTGGCCGGCGACCAGATTCTTAAGATCAATGGACAACCGACAGAGAAGCTCGACCTCCAGCAGGCGGTGAATCTGTTGCGCGGCAAACCGGGCCAGAAAGCGACGCTGACGGTGCTGCGGCCGGCCACTAAAGAGCTAAAGGATTACGACCTCGAACGCGCCGAAGTGAAGGTGCAAAGCGTGAAGGCAGCGCATTTGCTCGACCGCGAACTGACCGGGCCGTTCAAGGTCGGATATGTGCGGATCGTGCAGTTCAACGAACCGACCGCGGATGAGATGGGCAAAGCGCTCGATGACTTACAGAAGCAGGGGATGCAGGCGCTCGTACTCGACCTGCACAACAATCCGGGCGGCCTCCTTAACAGCGCGGTCGATGTTTGCTCGCAATTTCTGCCGCCGAACACGACGGTGGTTTCCACGCAGGGGCGCGCCGCTTCACAGGAACGCGAGTACGCCACCTCCGTCACAGCGAAGAAGCGAGGGGATTTCCCGCTCGCGGTACTGGTGAACGAGGGCAGCGCCAGCGGCGCGGAGATTGTGTCGGGCGCATTAAAGGACTTGAAGCGCGCGGTACTCGTGGGCGAGACAACGTTTGGCAAAGGCTCGGTGCAAAATGTTTTGCAACTGCCGGATGGCTCGGCGCTGCGTTTCACCACGGCAAAGTACTACACGCCCAGCAAACAGGTGATTCACGGCAACGGTGTGCAACCGAATATCGCTGTGCCGATGACGCCCGAGCAGGAAAAGGCGCTCTTTGCCTTGCGAAACGGCCAGAGTAAACCGGACCAGGAAAACGCAGAAGTGCGCACACGTGACCCGCAGCTACTGCGCGCGATTGATGCGCTGAAAGGCGTCATGATCTTCGCGCAACAAAACGCGCGCCCGGCCGAGGCAGTGCGGCAGTAACAAAGACCTCAGAAAGACCCGCTCGCTCTAGGGCAACGTCCCTCGCCGCCGACCGCGTAAGTCCCTCGCCAACCAGGAATGGTTGGCCTACAGAAAACGCGAGACCTGTAGGGCAACGATTCCTCGGCGCCCGAAAACTGTAGGGCAACGATTCCTCGTTGCCGGAAACTTGGCAGTCAGGCGGCGCTTCCTACACTGCCACAATGCGCACGATTCTCGCGATCGAAACGTCGTGCGATGAAACGGCCGTTGCCGTCCTGCGCGACCGCGAGCTGCTGGCAAGTGAAGTAGCGTCGCAAATTGCGGAGCACGAGAAGTTCGGCGGCGTCGTGCCGGAAGTCGCAGCGCGCAACCACCTGGTGCAATTACCGCGGATGCTCGGCCGTGCGATGACACGCGCGAAAGTTTCCATCAGTGACATCGACGCGTTTGCGGCGACGGGAGGACCGGGATTAGCCAGCTCGTTGCTCGTGGGAAATTCAGCCGCGAAAGCGCTGGCGATTGGAGCAGGAAAACGGTTCCTTGCTATCAATCATCTTGAAGGCCACTTGCTCTCGCCATTTTTTCCGGAACAGAGACAGCGCGCATCACAGAATCAGGCAATCGGCGGTGCTGATCGCACGAACATCGAACAGGCGAAGCAATTCGGCCAAGACCCGAGCGGCGCAATCATTTTCCCACACGTCGCGCTCATCGTAAGCGGCGGGCATACGCTGCTTGTTCTTGTGCGTCGAATGGGCGAGTACCAACTTCTCGGGCGCACGGTTGACGACGCTGCGGGGGAAGCGTTCGACAAAGTGGCGAAACTGCTTGGCCTGAGTTATCCCGGCGGGCCCGAGATCGAGCGGCGCGCGCGAGTCGGAAATCCCGCGCGTTTCGATTTGCCGCGCAGCATGCTCGAGTCCGGTGACCTGAATTTCAGCTTCAGCGGATTGAAAACAGCCGTGCGTTATCTATTACCCATCATCCTGAACCGGGCAGACGCCCGAGCGCCTCACCAACCCGGCGCCGACACGCCCGTGATTCCGAGCGAAGTCGAGGAATCCCGTAGCAAAACCTCGAAGGTAACTTTGCTGGATTCCCCAACTTCGCTCGCGTTTGCCCCGCAGGACGTGGGCGACCTCTGCGCGTCATTCCAGCAAGCAGTCATCGATGTTCTGCGTGAGAAAAGCCTGCGCGCCCTGCGCCAGACGAACACGAGATGTCTCACGATCAGCGGCGGCGTGAGTTGCAACCAGGCGCTGCGTGAAAGTCTGGGCGAAACGTGCCGGGCGAACGACTTCGAGCTTCGCGTCGCGCCGCCATGGCTCTGCACCGACAACGCCGCCATGATCGCCTTCGCCGCCATGCTGCGCTTTGAGAGCGGCCTTGTATCCAGCCTGGAAGACGAAATTGATCCGAATCTCGCGCTGACTAATTAGCCGGCCTATTGCACTGGTCGCAGTCCGACCTAGATAGCGCCCTTCACGGCGTTGTCGCTTTCAAATTTCAATTCCGCACCCTCCGGCAGTCGATCGGCGCGAGGCGCGCGCCGTAAAATTCACTCCGCATTCCGCGCCACAGCAGCGGGTACCGGCTGCGTCAGCTCGTATTGAACGCTCCCATCACATCTCAGGTTCCGTAGCGCACGCGGGACCGATCCGAGCCAGATGATAAACTAAAGTGCACCAGCGGTTTAACTCTGATACTCCGGACAACAGAACTGGCCGAAGTACCTCTAAAACGCTCTGCGATTGCGCTTGAAGTTTTGTCTACAGCCCAGACGGGGTTCGCTTGCCGCATCTTTTCTCCTAAACGCCCCAAACCGATTCAGTTTAGCCGATATAGATTCGTACACGGGCCAAACGAACTCCGTTCAGCCCATAAATTTTCGTACGCGAGTCAAACGAACTTCGTTTACCCAACATATTTCCGTACACCCGCCACTCCGCGACTCTCTTTTCGCAATCCGAATTCCGTCGTGTGTGTCAGCTTTCCGCTTTCAACTTTCAGCTTTGCTTCGGTTCCGCATCGTCGCAATCTGCCGTTTGATTTGAAAGCGACGGAATGTTGAAAGAGCTTAGGCGTCAAACCAACCTGTTCGCTAACAGATCCGGCCGAATCGCCGTTCACCTTGACATTGAGCCGTTTTCCCTGTTCAACGGCACCTGCCGATGTTTGGCGCTAATCAGGTCTGCTGCTTTTGCCTGGCATGCTGTGCTCGCCTTCGCGCTGGCTGCGGCATTCGCCTATGTTGCTCTTGTCATTTTTTTGGAGTTCTACGAGTCGGAGCGCCCCCATTCTGAGATAGAAGACCGCACCGAGATTCGCCGGGTAATTAACCGTTGCGCATTAGGCGGCTCGTTCGTTGCCGGGGTAATCTCACTCGGCCTCTTTTTGAGCAGATAGTAACTCGTCGGAGCGGTGCCAACGCGCGAATCAGACCCCTCTTCCTCGCACAAAGTGGATAATGAACAGAATGACGGCGACGACGATTAGGATGTGGATGAGACCGCCCGCAATGTGAAACGCAAGGCCGCCGACCCAGAACAGCAATAGAAGAATCGCGATGACGAGTAGCATATCTGAACATCGCGGGCCGATGGGTCGTTGCTCGTTTATCGCTGCTGAACTTCCGACCCTCTGACGTCTTTCCGTTCCGCGCTTCGCGTTTTCGCAATTCGCATTTTCTTCTCCCGTTTCCGCAACCAACTCGCTATAACCGTCGCTAGATGGCGACCACAACAAAAGCGACGAACGCCAGCGCAGCCGAGTCACTCGAGCAAATCCCGAACATCGGACCTTCCGTCGCCCAGGATCTACGCAGCATCGGGATCAAAGCTCCACGTGACCTGATCGGCCGCGACCCGGAACGACTTTACGAGCGGCTTTGCCGTTGCACGGACACTCGGCAGGACCCGTGCGTGCTCGATACTTTCATCTCCGCTGTGCGTTTCATGGAAGGCGCACAAGCGCGTCCATGGTGGCATTACACCCCGGAGCGAAAAGCAAACGCCTCCTCTGTGTCGCGTCGCAGCTCCGAGCAGTGGGTCGTGTGCGAGACACCGACTCCCGGCAAAATGGAAAAAAAGATCCACGGTTGGAAGTACGACATCGTCCGCAAAGCCATCCTTGCCAGCCTGCCGAGGCGCGGCCCGGGCGTTCTCTTCAGCGAACTGTATTCGCTCGTTGAGCAACGTCTCACGCGCGAGGAACACGAGCGGCTCGGCTCAGTAAGCTGGTATACCGTTACCGTGAAGCTCGCGCTTGAGGTCAAAGGCGAAATCACACGCGTCAAAGGCGCCGTGCCGCAGCGACTGCTGCGAAACTAGAACACTTCCGCATGCCTCACGTCGTGTAAACAAATGCGCACGCAACAAGGCCGGCAGATAAGGGGAGCTTGTGGCTGTTGTCTCGCGCCATTCGTCATCCTGCTGATCGCGTTTATCGCGATCGTGCTATTGAGTTCGCTCGTATGGCATGCCGCCACGCCGAACGTCTTCCGCTGGGAACCCCTCCGCAACCATCACTTCGATGCTTATCGTGCCGGTTTCGGTGAAGGCGACAGAATTGGAGAGCAGTATGCGGCGCGCGGGCAGCGTGAGCCGGATGCGGAAGAGGTGGAAGACTTAGCCGCGCATGAGGCGCAGAGGCAACATGTCACCTTCCATCGGCGTGAATGGATAAAAGGGTTCCACGATGGGTTCATTCACGGATTCGAGACGTTCAGTAAGGAAGCCGCGTCCATCGCTCGTGAGAGATACGGATGAATCCAGTGTGGGCGAACTGTTGCGAAAACAAAGCAACCTCGTCATTACCGGCACGTTGGGGCAGCAACTTCTTTGAGCACGTGAAATATGATAAACGCTGACAGTTCTGCGCCCCCGTCGTAATCATCAGGTCCGCATCGTCGCGGATGAAATCACCCATTCCGCAATCCGCGTTTCTTCCTTCTCCTATCTCTGATCTGTGATCTGTGACCTCTGCCTTAGTTCGCATTTCGAATTCCGCGTTCCGCATTTTCTCCCCTCTGCCCGCTGCCTCGTTTGCAGCTTTCCGCTTTCAGCTGTTCTGACAACCTTGCTTCTCCGCAGTCTGATTGATACAACGGAAAGCCCGTACAGCCGCTCATGCCAACCCCTGAAGAACTCGCGCGCCAGAACATTGACGCGCTGCTCAAGCAATGCGGTTGGATTATTCAGAAGCGCTCCGAGATCAACCTAAGCGGCGGCCGCGGAATCGCGATCACGGAAGGTTTGCTGAAAGGTGGGGACGAAGCCGACTACCTGCTCTTCGTCGACGGCAAAGCCATCGGGACTGTCGAAGCGAAGCCGGAAGGCTTCACGCTAACCGGCGTAGAAGAGCAATCAGGCAAATACGGCAAGAACCTGCTCGATATCTATCCTAAGTGGCGCGATGAGCTCCCGTTCGCCTACGAGAGCACGGGAGTCGAAACGCAGTTCACCAACCGCCTCGATCCCGTCCCGAAAAGCCGAAACGTCTTCGCCTTCCACAGACCAGAAACTCTGTTCGAATATCTCTGCGGCTTGGGGAGCGCACGCGACTCGCGTGCCGTGCTCGGCGACCCGCCGGGCACATCGGGGAACCTGAATCAGCGCCTCGCCAACCTTCTGACTTCGGATCAGATGCCCACCACCAACCTCTGGTCCGCGCAGATCGAAGCCATTCGTTACCTCGAGCGCTCACTTGCTGCCAACAAGCGCCGCGCCCTCATCCAGATGGCGACCGGCTCTGGCAAGACCTACACCGCCGTCAATTTCGTTTACCGCCTCATCAAGCTCGCTGGCGCCCGACGCGTCCTCTTCCTCGTCGATCGCGGCAATCTCGGCGACCAGACCCTGAAAGAGTTTCAGCAGTTCGTCACGCCCGACGACGGCCGCAAGTTCACCGAGCTTTACAACGTCCAGCACCTCAAATCGTCGCAGCTCGACAAGGTCAGCCGCGTCTGCATCTCCACCATCCAGCGCCTTTACTCCATGCTGCGCGGCGAAGAGATCGACGAGGAGATCGACGAACGCTCTGGCTACGAGCTGCGCGAGTCGCTTTGGAAACAGCCGCCGCCCGTCGTCTACAACCCGAACGTCCCGCTCGAGACCTTCGACTTCATCATCACGGATGAATGCCACCGCTCCATCTACAATCTCTGGCGCCAGGTGCTCGAATACTTCGACGCCTATCTCATCGGTCTCACCGCCACGCCTTCGAAGCAGACGATTGGCTTCTTCAACAAGAACCTCGTCATGGAATACGGCCACGAGCGCGCCGTCGCCGACCAGGTCAACGTCAACTACGACGTCTACAAGATCGAGGCCGAGATCACCAAAGGCGGCAGCCGCGTCGAGAAAGGTTTCTATATCGATAAACGTGACCGCCTCACCCGCAAAGTTCGCTGGGAACAGTTAGGCGACGATCTCATCTACGCCGAAAACGAGCTCGACCGCGCGGTCGTTGCGCCCGATCAAATCCGCACCGTCATCAGAACGTTTCGCGACCGCCTATTCACCGACATCTTCCCTGGCCGCACTGTCGTTCCTAAGACACTTATCTTCGCCAAGGACGACTCCCACGCCGATGACATCGTCAAGATCGTGCGCGAAGAATTCGGCAAAGGAAACGATTTCTGCCAGAAGATCACCTACCGCACTACCGGCGCGAAACCAGCCGACCTCATCCAGCGCTTCCGCAATAGCGTCGATCCGCGTATCGCCGTCACCGTGGACATGATCGCGACGGGCACCGACATCAAACCGCTCGAGATCGTCATGTTTATGCGCTCGGTGAAATCACGCAGCTTCTTCGAGCAGATGAAAGGCCGCGGCGTCCGCGTCATCTCCGACACCGACTTCCAATCCGTCACGCCCGACGCGAAAACAAAAACCCACTTTGTCATCGTGGATGGCGTCGGCGTCTGCGAACGCGACAAGACCGACTCACGCCCGCTCGAACAAAAGCCAAGCGTCCCGTTGGAAAAGTTATTTGAGCACATAGCCATCGGCGCCCGCGAGCCAGAGTTGCTTTCGTCATTAGCCGGAAGACTTATCCGGCTCGAGAAACGCATCCAACCCGCCGTTCGCGCCGAAGTAGAAACGCTCTCCGGC